>NZ_JBNHEQ010000181.1:12656-77061 GCF_050016015.1 Dapis hubbardiae BLCC-M172 | reverse complement strand
GGTGCGGATGATGCAACTCCAACCACTGATGCAACAGACACCACATCAACTACTGATGCAGGTGATGCAACTCCAACCACTGATGCAACAGAAACCGCATCAACTACTGATGCAGGTGATGCAACTCCAACCACTGATGCAACAGAAACCGCATCAACTACTGATGCAGGTGATGCAACTCCAACCACTGATGCAACAGAAACTACATCAACTACTGGTGCAGGTGATGCTACTCCAACTACTGAGACAACAGAAACTACATCAACTACTGGTGCAGGTGATGCTACTCCAACGACTGAGACAACAGAAACTACATCAACTACTGGTGCAGGTGATGCTACTCCAACTACTGAGACAACAGAAACCGCATCAACTACTGGTGCGGATGCAACAGACACATCATCAACTACTGAACCAACTGACACAACTCAAAAACCCATGGAATATCAGATTTATCAAGTAAATGGTAATCCCACAATTAAAACTGGATATCCAGCGTCAGAATGGACTGCAGTTATTGCCGGATTTAATTGCGGAGCACAGCAGAAACACAAAGCAACAGCATTAACGATCATGCCTGTTGTAGATGATGGAGAATGGAAAATCAAGTGCGATATTAAAGATGCAGACGATCGCTATTGGGATGTAGCAGTTTTATTTATCAGGAATAATATGGTAAATAGAATCAGCAATTTCTACCGTTAAATAGCTGTAACCTAAAACCGTATTTGATAGATTTTTTAGAGGTAGTTTTTAATGACCAGAAAATAATATCAAATTTGGTAGTATCGGTAAAATCCAATATCGTAGGGGTTTGGTCTCCAAACCCTTACCAAATTTAATAATTTATCCTAAAAACCAGACTTCTTTGTAAGTCCTACTAAAATAGAAAAATCATCCGCACAATTCCTATAGCAATAGTTTCATTTTCCTCTTCATGTTCGGGATTAATAACTACTAAAACTCCAGGATTAATGGAAATATTATCATTAACTTGATAACGATAAAAACCTTCTAAATGCCAAGCAGTATCATTGTCTTGTGGAGCATTATCATTATCAGTTACTTTAGGCGGACTTCCTATTACTAAACCAAGCAAACTACCCTCTTTTCCTAAGTCAGTAAACCCGAATGTCACCGCCCAATTTACAATAGTTGCTTCGTCTCCTTCTTCCACAATACCAACAGATTCTTCGGCATGAGCAAAACTTAATCCAGTCCAACCAGAAATTGTCAATTTATCAAAAGCACGCCAACTTGCTTGAAAACCTAAATGATCGGCGGAAGTGGGAACTAAACGACCAAAAGGTGCATTTGCTCTTCTACTACCTGTTGCTGCTGAGACAAATAATTTATTTTTAGGATAGTAAGAACGCACATAAGTAAGGCCAAAACGGAGGCGATCGCTTGGTCGAATATCTAGTTGTGCTAAAGCTGCATTACTACCATTAAAAAATCCATTTCCCTCGCGAGGATTTTCTGGGTCTCTGCCTAAATATCCTAAAGATAAAGTGAAGGATTTATTAATATTATAAACGGCAGTTATTCCAGCACCCCGCGACCCTTGGGCATATATAGGATTGAAGCGTCCAAAATTAGAAATTGCTCCTGATATTCGACTAGCAAATAGTCTGTTGAAGTTATCAGAAACATTCTGATTAAATCTACCACCTATACCATCAATATGAATTCTAAATTTATTGGCAACTGGAAAACGATAGAATAATTTACCAACATCAAAGGTATTATTAGTATTTCTTTGATAAGCTAAACGAGTCATATTTGTTCCAGTTATTGGCACTCCATAAGCAACTGTATCTAGAGCATCTAAACGAGTTTTGAAGAAATCTCGGCCTGTAAAGCTAGTATGAAAACTTAAACCTACTCGATTATTTAAAACTGTATTATCTTCTAAACTTCCACCGCCAGCTTTTTCATCTCCGAAAGCATTACTAAGAGCAAATACAACTTCTCCAAATAATTTAGTTGTTGTTGAAAATTGATTTGCTTCTAGTTCGGTAGTCCGTGCTTCTAGAGCATCTATTCTACCTTTAATTTCTGCAAGTTCGACAGCAAAATCTTCTTGTAAACGTTGTAAAACTGCTAAATCATCTTTAGTTACTAAGTCTGCTGTAGCAGCAGCAATTAATTCAGTAATTCTGTCTAAACAAGCATTTAAACCTGCTGCAAATTCGTAGCGAGTCATAGCACGATGACCACGATAACTACCATCGGGATAACCAACAATACAACCGTAACGTTCTACTAAAGATTGTAATGCTTGAAATGCCCAATCTGTAGGTTGAACATCGGATAATTGAGATACAGAAGTAACTTGTTCCATTGAGTCTAATTTTTGCTCAAGTTGATGGGGTTGAACAATAATTGCATCTTCCGCAACGGGAGTTATATCTGATTTTGAATTATCTTTTTCTCCAGTTTTTACTTGAGAATTTAGTTGTGTATATTTAATTTCATTTGCCTCAGCAACTGTAGAGATAATTAAAAGTTTAATTAATACAAATAAAAAACAATTTAGACGAATTTTTGACATATTTTTTTAGGAAATTAAGGAGTAGGAAAATTTTGTATATTGAGGGTTGCGATGACGACTGTTGAACTGGATTCTATGTTATCTAAAAATACAGAAAATTTCAGATATAATCGGGGAAAATGATGACAGGCAAGATGCCTATGTTACCAATTAAAAATTGATAATTAGAGATAGTTTTCATTATCAATTATCAATTATCAATTATCAATTATTTTTCATCCATAATAAAATCCTGAATTAGGCAAATTACCACCAAAAAGTTTAGGGTTTTGCTCCAATAAACGAGAATACCAAAACTCTAAGTCTTCTTTTGCATCTTTAGCACTTACCATTTCTAGTGGGGTATATCCCAGAGATTTTTTAATTACAGGTACTTTTAAACCTAGATATTTTGCTCCTAATGCAGCAGCATTATCAGGATTTTGTTTTGCCCAATTCACTGCTTCAACTAACCCATTTTGTACAGCTTCAATTACATCAGGATATTGATTAATTATAGAAGTTAAACCTAAAGTTCCTGCTTGGGGAAAACGAGGGGGTCTACCTGTTACTTTTCCCCATTCTTGTTGTAAATTAATCGCCAATTTTATATCTAATCCTTGTTGTTTACCGCGAAGTTCAGCACCCGTACCAGCAGGTTCGGCTAAAAGTGCAGCATCGCCACGACCTGCTAATAATAATTGCACTGCTTGAGCAAAGTCTGTTGTGTATTGAATTTTTAAATCTTTCTCTGGGTTTAATCCGTTTTCTTTGGCTAAATAAAAGAATAATTGAGAAGGTAAACCGCCTCGGAAAGCTATTAGTAATGTTTTATTTCTTAAATCATCAAAACTGCGGATATTCTGGGCAGACCAAATATTTAAAACTCCCCAAACTAAGACATTTAGTAATTTAATGGGAACTTGTTTTTGATATAAATTTGCTGCAAGAGATGTGGGAGTTGCTGATACTTGTAGTTTTCCTGAAACAGCATCTGCTCGAAGTTGGTCGTGAGTTTTCCATATACGGAAATCGACTGTTTCTACTAAGTTTTTAATCTGACTTTGTTCTGCTAAATAGGCGAGTAGAATTGTAATTATAATTGGAGACCCACCAAGAGCTAAACTTGGCAATTTTTTTTCAGATTGAGCAATAATTTTTGCTGCTTTAGCTGTTGGGAAATGAGTAGTAAATGTTAAACCAGTTGTGGCTAATATTAATTGTAAAAATTGACGGCGATTTTTATCTATCATTTTTCAGACAAAATAAATTAGTTGTTGAAAACTTCTGTACTGAATAGCAATTTTAATTATCAGTTATCAGTTTTGATAATTAATAATAGTTTTGATTGAGCATGATTTTTATAATAAATTTTTCCATTTTTATTTGACTAATAATTAAGATGAAATACAAAAAATTATGCTACTTACTAACTAATAACCCAAAAATTAAGGTATCAAACCTTCTATTTCAAGAGAAAAAAAGTGCTAGCATATTTTCTTACATTCAACATCGTTACGCTTTTCCTTGAGGTAATTATCAATTATCAATTATCAATTATCAATTATTGAACCCACTCTCTCTTTTCTAACTTTTGTGTTGATAACCGAAAACAAGTAGCTATTTCTGGAATCATCAAAAGTTGAGAAAGTGTTTTGTAAATATAAGCTTCATTTCTTTTTATTGGAGGTATATCGGGTTGCCATTCATAGACAATTTTACTGGGAGAAGGCGACAAAACAATCAATTTATCTGCCACTAAAACAGCCTCCGCTAAATCATGGGAAACTAAAATAGCTGCCATATTTCGATCGCTCAATAACTTTAACAATAATCCCTGCAAGTCACGTCTTCTACCAATATCTAAAGCACTAAAAGGTTCATCCAACAAAAGTAAATTTGGTTCCACTGCTAATGCTCTTCCTAAAGCAACTCGCTGCTGCATTCCCCCACTTAATTGATGTGGATATTGGTTAAATGCTTGGTCAATACCTAATTGTTGTGCGAGAGCGAAAGCTATTTTTTGCCGTTGGTTTTTTCCTATTCTTTTAGCTTTTAAGCCAAAAGCAATATTTTCTAAAGTAGTACACCAAGGAAGTAATCTTGGTTCTTGAAAAACATAACCTGTCTGTGAAAATTGATTTTTTACCTTACCTGAAGTTGGGTTAATTAACCTTGCTATTATTTGTAAAAGAGTAGTTTTTCCACACCCAGAAGGTCCTGTTAAACACAATATTTGTCCTGGTTTGACATGAGTATTAATATTATTAAGTACAACATGGTTTTTGTATTTGTGATGAATGTCTTCTAAAATTAGCATATTTGCTGCTAGTAAAAAAAAATTTTGTTTTTCTTACTGAATGAGCAATCATATTAAATGAGGCTACTAATCCTGTCAAAAGACATTCTGTCAAACTCTTGAGAGTAGGGAGTAGGAACATTGGTGATGGTGCATAGCAATAGTAGAGAGAGTGCGGGGAGTGTGGGAAGTGTGGGAAGTGTGGGAAGTGTTGGAGGAGAAATTAGCTATTTATTGTATAAAAAAACATATTTTTTTGAAGCTTTATACTGAATAAAAACAATCGCGAAGCGAAACGTAGTTTTATCTCGTCGGCGGAACGGAGTTCTATCGCTCACCCCTTTGTTAAAAACTTACGCCTGACTCCCCTACTCCCCTACTCCCCTACTCCTCTGCTCTCCCACTCCCCTACTCCCCTACTCCCCTGCTCCCCCACTCCCTATTCCAAGGTGTTAATAACCTACGAATAGGACGAATAACTAAATATTCAGATATTAAAATCAATACCACCGCTACAAGAACCCACGCCATAACTTCCGCCGTATCCAGATTAATTCTAGCAATATTCATTTCTGCACCAATACCAGTTTCAGATGATAATAATTCTGACATTATTGCCACTCGCCAAGCTAATCCTAATCCTGATGCAATAGAAGGAAATAAACTGGATAATAAATGTGGATAATATAAGTCTACTAATAAAATTTTTACCGGCATTTTCAAAACATTAGCCATTTCTAAAAGCTGTGAATTAATATTTCTTACACCTTCCACAGCACCAATAAATATAATTGGTAAAATAGCCACAGTAACAGTAAATATTGCCGTCGAATTACCAGTACCAAACCAAAGTAATGCAATTACAATCCAAGCAATAGGTGGTACTCCTTGTAAAGCAGTAATTAGAGGTCTAATAGCTCGACTAATAAAAGGCTTTATACCAGCTATTATTCCTAAAATACTGCCAATAACTGTGGCTATTGTAAAACCACTAATGGCATCAAAGCTAGTAGTTAAAACAGCCATAGTTAATTGATTTGTAGTTGCTAAACTTTGCAAAGCTACTAAAGTTTCTAGAGGAGAAGGTAAAATAATTGAACTATACTGGATTGCTACTAACTGCCATATAGTTATAAATCCAATTAAGCCGATTAATTCAGGTAAAATAAATGGCATTATTTTTGGGGATTAGTATGAGTATGGATTTTGTCTCTAAATCTTTAGACTATTGATAAAAAACTTTTCTAAATTTTCTTGAGTCTAGGAGTAGGAGAGCAGGGGAGTAGGGGAGTAGGGGAGTAGGGGAGTAGGGGAGAACTCAACATAAGAATAATTAACGCTAACTAACTAATAATTATCAAAAAGGTTATTATGCCTATGTTAATTACTGGATAATTGAAGTTTCACTTAAGTCTAGCATTCTTTTTTCTCGCTTGGTATGAGAACTATTGTTTTTTTATAAATGTTTTACTGAAGATGATTTTACACATTTTGCCAAACACATTTTGGCTTATACTTAATTTTTTACTGAATAATTAAGGTCTAAAGCCTCTCCATTCATGGAGAAAAAAAATTATTTTGCTTAATCCTCTTCTTTTAAGGAAAAGTAATAATTAATTATTCATTATTGAAGAAGCTTTTAACTAAAATCAAATAACTTCTGATTTCTGAATTTAGCTATATATAGCTATCAGGAATAATTTTGAGAGAATTTAAGAACATTTAATATGAACTAAAATCCTTTTATATTCTGACTCCTGACTCCTAATTAGCACTAATATAGAGTCCGAGCAAACAGTCGTCATTGCGACTATAGGAAGCAATCTCTTGACACCCCTGAGATTGCTATCCGTTCCCGAATGTTCGGCAAACCTTCCACTCCGTTCAAGTCGCAATGACTTGGGTATAGTAATTATCCGGATTTGATATAAAATCTTACAATTCACATAAGATTACCGAAAAATTAAGGTATAAAGCCTCTCCAGTTAAGGAGAAAAAAAAATTATTTTGGTTAATTCTCTTCTTTTAAGGAAAAGTAATTATTAATTATTTATATATCTCTCTTCAACACAAAAAAGAAAGGTTGTGATACGCCTTTAAAATCCATTAAACCTAATACTGTATTATCATCTATTTTTCTAAAGATGTCGTTAATTGGCAAATGATCATAAATCATCATTGCACTAACCTTTTGACGATACTCAATCATACGCATCCTTGCCTGACTTTTCTCCGTTTTTAACATCAAGTTCATCAGCCGAAAAATAGGTTTCATGGCCTTACTTTTGAGAACTGAAAAACGAAGTCCCAAATTCATTGCAATTGGACTTGGATAAACCTTAAATATATTATTATTGCCATCTGAAAATAATAAAGGATGAACTTGTTTCGCATCAACAAATTCTTTTCCATATCAACCACTAGCTTCTAACAAACCATCCATTGGGTGATTTGTCGGAAACTCATATCCTTGCCATCTACCCATCATAAACTCTAAATTTACCGACTCTAACTCATCAAAAAATTTTAAAGCTTCCTCTGTAGTAGCTCCTCCATTTTCCAGAGTTGTATTTAACTTTTCTAAAGTGTTCATCTTAGCTCCTTGTTCATTAATTGATCATTGATCATTGATAATGGATAATACCAATTCCCATGAATTAATGCTATACTTGATTAAAACTTCGGTTATTAAATAATTACTTGAGTAGAATAACTTTTTTGCGAATTTTAGGTAAGTTAATGTTAATCATTCTTGATTTTACTTCTCCCGTAGGGACGTATCGCTGCGCGACATGTTTGCGGAGCATTCCGGAACGGAAAACGCATTTTTGCCTGTGCAACGTCCCTACCCTCCCCTACTACCCGACTCAATCAAATGTAGAAAAGTTTTTGAGAAATGGTATAATTACCTCTGGTTCAAACCGTGAGGTAATTGAATATAAGAAAATATCCTAGCACTTTTTTTCCCATAAAGGGGGTAGGCTTTTAACCTAAATTATTTAATTAATAATGATTAATTATTAATTATTCGATTACTGAATCTAGAAATATAGTATATTTGTATTGAGACTGATACATTGATTTTCTTCATAGTTAAAGATTATCTTTATTGGTTAGCATAAAATTATTTATTTATTTGTGTGGAGCTAATTCTATGCACCGAATATTAAAAATAAAACAAATTCTCACTGGCACTTTAGTAACAATGGCCAGTCTTACCATTATTTCAATTGGAAATATACAGAGTTCCTCAGCAGCAGAATCTTATACTCAATCTTTACAAGAGCTCTATGAGATGCGCGAGCGCGTAGTTAATAAATTAGAATCTCTGCCTACTCCAAGAAAAAGATTATTTTTTTCTGAGGAAAATCAAGCAATATTAGAAAAACAACAAAACTTAGTTCAAAAATTACAAGAAATTGATGTTCAAATATTAGTTGAACAGCGAGCAAATGATAATTGGAGACAAGCATTAACTCTAGGTGCTCAAGCTGCTGAAGTGGGAGTCTCTCCAAGTCCAACTGTCAAAACTAGAGAAACAGAAAAACATCTCTGGCAACAAGCAATTTATAACTTAGAGGAAATTCCTGACGATTCATTTATCGGAGACAAAACTAATAAAAAAATCAAAGAATATAAGCGCAGTCTTTATGACTCTTCTTATCAATTAAACATCACTAAATCTAACTTTTTAGATAAAATTCGTAAAGAAAGTGGTCTATCAAGTAGAGCTACTATTACTATCTGTAATTTACGCAGAGAATGTTTAGACTTAAATGGTAATAAACTTCCAGCAAGTCCCGCAAGTTTAATCAAAGTTCCTGTTGCTGTGGCGGTGATGCAAAAAGTATCTCAAGAAAATATTAGTTTAGATACTCCTGTTTATGTAAGTCGAGGCAATTTTACTGAAGATGCTTCAGAAATTCGAGCGAGAAAACGTTATCCCCTAAAAACTTTGGTCGGACAAATGATTGACCATAGTAGTAATATTGCCACAAATCAACTAATAGATTATTTAGGGCAACCTTACATTAATAAAGTTCTTGAAGATGATGGTTACAAAGTTATTCGGGTGAAATACAAATTAATGGGTAACCGCATTAGACCCAAAAATCCAGGTAAAGGTCGTAATACTCTGACTAGCAATGAGCTGACAGATATGATGGTCTCAATATACAATAGCGAGTATCCCAATTCTGATGTATTGATAGAAGCATTGGCTAATCAGAAGGATAGATTATTAGGATATGCTGGTTTAGAAAAATTGCCAGAAGTTAAATGGCTGGGTGAAAAGACTGGAGAAAATTCTCGCGCTCTGGGTACTACTTTGGGGTTGAGTATTGATGGTGAAGTTTATGTAATGACTGTAATAGATAGTCGTGGCGGACGAGACCCTCAAATTCGTAAATGTATTAATAAGTTGGCAAAATATCTGGTTGATAATGAGGGTCTACTTTAATTAATGGATAATGGATAATGGATAATTGATAATGGATAATTGATAATTAATGGATTTAGATTAATTATTACTGACAATAATTCAAAGCAAAATCCAAAACTTTAACAATAAAATCTACATCTGTTTTTGTAATGCAAAGTGGTGGTTTAATTCGTAAAACATTACGATGTAAACCACCTTTACCAATAATTAATCCTCAATCTTTTGATACTTCGTGAATTTGGGATGTAAGTTCAGAATTTGGTTCTTTTGTTTCCCGATTTTTAACTAAGTCAAGACCAAGCATTAATCCACAACCACGAACATCCCCAATACATTCATATTTATCTTGTAAATTATTAATTTCTTTGAGGAAATAATCTCCAACTAAGCAACAATTTTCTTGTATATTTTCCCTTTTAATTGCCTCTAAAACTGCTTGACCAGCAGCACAAGAAACAGGATTTCCACATTTCCAATTTTGTAGAATATTTTAGGTTTTTTACCCACAATTTTAGTCCAGACGGCCTACTACACTAATCCTTCAAATCACCATTTTTCAACTCCTGATTTTTCACTCTTTTTCCGAAGGAGAGAAAACCCCAGGCAGATTTTTCTTCAGTTTCATTAGTTGGTGGAGCAAGCACAATTAACCCACTCGGAATACATTCTACCTCAATAGGAGTAGTGCCAATAATTTCACCATCAAGTACAACTTTTTGTGGTGGTTCTGTACTGACTTTTACCCGTTTTGTTCGCAAACCAATAGTATCTTCATGTTGAGCAGGAGTTTTAAAAATTGCCGAACCGAACATTCTAACTCCAGCATTAACTGCTTGCAGTCTACTATTGGAGGTAATTATCATTACTTCCAGTAAACCATCATTCATAACTACTTCTCCCAAACCTTGAGCTAAAAATGATGTGGGTGGAGCTGCATTAGCAATAGTAATAGCTCCTGCTTGAAAAGTTTTGGTAACGTCGTCAATTTCTATTTCAATATCAAAAAGTTGCTGTTCTTTTAGTTGATCCCAACCTGCCATCATATATGCAAGCACTCCCCAACGGTTTTTAGTTTCCCGGTCTGCTCTTTCTATGGTTTCTGCTTCATATCCTACCCCTGCTAATAAAATCATGGTACGTTCATTGCAACGACCAACATCTATCACGCGAGTTTTGCCTGCCAAAATAACATCGCAAGCACTTCTGATGGGTGTAATACTCGGAATTCCTAAAGCCATACAAAAAGCGTTAGCGGTTCCCCTGGGAATTATACCCAGAGGAATATTTGTATTAACTAAAGCTCCAGCAACAGCAGAAACTGTACCATCTCCTCCAGAAGCAATAATTATATCTGCTTGTTTAGCGATCGCTAATTCTGTTAATTCTGCTGCTGTTTTCTCTGGGGTTGTTTGATGTATATATAAATGTAGATAAGGTTCGAGAAGTGATTTAATTAAAGATAATTCTTGTTGAGCATTACCTTGACCAGATATAGGATTAAATATCAGGTGAGCAACAGTGGTTTGAATGAAACTGTTAATAATAGTTTCGGCAGTGGCAATATTTATTGCAATAGGAACATTATGTACCTGACACAAACGTAATAATAATTGGATATCGGGTTCATAAGATTGAGAGAATAAGTAGTCTACCAAACAAATAACAGCAACTACATTACCCGTAGTTACTTCTACAGCTATTTGAGCATCTCCTCCCAAGGGACCTGCTAAGACAGAATTTATTTCTATGCCTGTTTCTTGTAAAATATATTGGGCAGTGTTTTCTGTCGCTAATAATTGATAGCGAGATAGTACAATTTTATGTTTCCTGACAAATTCAACTAAGTTGTCTTTTTTACTGTCATAAGCAAGTAAAGCAATAGTATTTGCCATAATTTTTTTGTCCTATAATTCACAGGACTTACGCACAATAGTCAATTATACACCAGTTTTAGGGGCGAACGGCCGTTCGCCCCTACTAGATATGGTAGTTCTGCGTAAGTCCTGATTAATATACTATATTTATTATAAGAGCGTAAACATTTCCTGCGGAATGCTACACAAACAGCGGTTTAATAACTAAGCTGACCGCTGAACGCTATTTTACCTACCATATACTATCTATTTTGTAGGGGTTGGGTAACCCAACCCCTACTGTTAGTATTAGAAGTAAATTGAGTTTAAAATCTTGGTAATATCATGTCCGTTGGTATCGTTTGTGTAAAAGTTGGGGAAATATCTACCTTATCCAAGATTTTTCCTTCTCTTACTACTTCTTTCTTCTTCCTTCTTCCTTCTTCCTTACTTTATCCATACAATACTGATGCTACCGGACATGATATAATTCCAGATTTATGCAAGTTAGTGAACAAACATTTCACGCAATTTTTCTTCTTCCTCTTTTGGCAGGTTAGTTGCCAGAATTTCAAACTTGATATCTTTAATTGCCTCTTCTACCCGATCTTTAACTGCATCTGTGCTTAACAAAAATAATGCAGAAGTCCCCTCAGTTACTTGAGTGCGGATTTTTTCAATGAAATCATCATTAATGCCAATATCTTTAAAGGAACCACTCAAGGCTCCCATTGCAGCGCCAATAGCCATTCCAAAAATTGGCACAAAGAAAATGATGCCAAAGAGCATCCCCCAGAAAGCACCATCCAAAGCACCTAGTTTTTTCAGGTCATATAGTTGATTAGTTTTGGGTTTTTTCTTTCCTTCTTTCCAACTCACAATTGCTGCATCTTGAATTTTGATTAGTTCCTGTTTTTGTAAGTCATCCAAAATACTAATCATTTTCTCAGCACCGTCAGCAGTTGGGAATTTTAATACTGTTAGAGTTGCCATTTAATATCTCCTATCGAAATAAATCAAACATCCATTTAGATTATATGACAAAGAATGTGCAATTCTTTGACTTCAGTAGTTAGCCCCGATGGATAATTTCAGGCAACCACGGCGGTGTTGCCGTTGTTAACCTCCTAAAAAGTTAAGCGTCGGAAGTATGTCAATTACCTACTACTTCATCAGCATCCATGCGTGCTGCTACCGCTTCTAAAGTTGCTACTTCTGCTTCGTCAATAGCAGCCAATGCAAGCAGAATGGCTGCCGCAGCATACTCTTCAGCACGGTTAGCACGAGCTACTAGCTTGTCTTGTTCTCGCTTGGTTTTCCAGTCGGCAATTTGAGATGCTACCTCTGATTTCTTTGTTTGAATGCGTTCTTCCAACTTAGCCTTAGAATCAGCAATTTCTTGCTTTTTACTTTCTAATTTGGCTTTTGTGTCATTCATTTTGGACTTGATGGTTTCCTCAGCTTCTTTGGAAGCTACCTTTAAACTGCCCTTAACTTTTTCAACTTGACTAGCTATCTCATCCAATTTTGTCTGGAGATTAGTACGAAGATTGTCTATTTTCTGATTCATAATGTTTCTTCCAGATTGCCAAATTTGAATCCACAACATTAACCAATATCCTATCAGAGCGAGTTATTCTTAATTCTTAAGTTTGTCTTTATAATTTTATATTAGTGACGAAAAAACGTATCATCTCGCTTTAATAGCAAATTTCTTTACTCACTTATAACTAGCTGGCTCTCTGCTTTTGTGAGGAATATCCACTGTTTCTCCTACCTCATTGTAGATTTTACTCAAAGGTAGGGGCGGGTTTGAGCTAGAATTTTCATGCTTACTCTAAGATTTACACCGAACCGCCCTAATGCACACTCATTAGTTGTGTCAGTCCAGTAGGATGCCTTATATCAAATCCGGTAGTATCGGTGTAAAAAAGCGTAGAAACCGGGTTTATATGAAATGCCCTTGTAGGGACGTTGCATGCAACGTCCCTACCATCTATGCTCCCATAAACCAGGTTTCTTATAATACTCCGAAGCCAACGGATTTGATATTATATAGAATCCGGTTGAAAAGTCGTCCGCAGCGACGAAGCGGAAGCAATCTCAGTGGTTTCGCGAGATTGCTTCCTTCCACTCCGTTCCAGTCGAAATGACTTAGCTATAGCAATTATCCGGATTCTATATTAGAGAAGCGTAACGCACCGTAAAGGTTATATTTTTTTGTTTTAACTTACATGAAAATGGTGCGTTACGGCGCAACGCCGATTTTTGAAGGGCAAATTCTCTGAGCAAAAAGCGCCTTTCATGTTGCGCAGCAAAACACACCCTACTGGACTTATTTTATCTTGTTTTCAATCACTTTACCTGAACTAGAAAATGCCACAGCTTGGCTGCCTGAAACACCAACCATTACAGCTTCAACTATTGGTTCATTTACTTGTTTTTCTGCTACCCATTCTACTAAAAAGTTTGCTCCGGAACCTCCAGTTGTGTCTTTTTGTTCTAAATAAAAATCCCGTGAAACTAAAGGACCTAATTTTAATGGATTTTGCACATATTGTTTAACTAATTTTCCATCTGTATCATAATATTTTACCGCAGTAATAATTATCGAATTTGTCAGGTCAGTATTCCGAATACTTAGAGTTGCTGATAGATTATAAATTCGTTGTTGATTAGCGTAATATACATGAGAATATATCGGAACATAAATAGTCTGTCCTGTAGCTATTTCTAAGTTTTCAGTCAGGATAATTTCTGTTTCTTGGGCAGATGGAGAATTAACAGCAATGGCAGTATTATTATCCTGACTTGATTGACTTAGTGGTTGTTGGATAATCTGAGCAGAAGTACAAGAACAGAGTAATGTTATAGCAATTGTGAGAAAAATACACTGCAATATTTGTTTCATTTTTCTTGTCAATATTAGTGAAATAAATCAGTTGAAATTATTAATAGACGGAAGAGGGAACAGGGAACAGGGAATGTATTTTTATGAATAAAGCACTGAATTTTACAACTCTAGCTTATCTTCTGGAGAGGTCTAATAAACCTCTGGTGATAATCGAAAATAAAATCAATTATCGCGTATAAATCATCAATTATTTCCCCCTACTGGATTGTTTCATCTTAAATGTTGCAATAGATGTAGGTTGGGTTGTTTGCGTTAGCATTGCGCAGGATGGAACGTTTGCGGAGCATTTCCAACGGAAAAACCCAACAACAATCTTACTCTCGTACGGACGTTGCATGCAACGTCCCTACTACTCCCCTACTCCCTACTCCCCTACTCCCTTACTCCCCTACTCCCTAATGCACTATTTTAGTTGAAACAGTCCACTACTCCCTACTCCCTACTCCCTCTTTTCCCGAAAGGTCTAATTGGATTCTGCTAAACCTAACCATCGAGCAACAGGAGCTAAAGTCAGACCTTGAACTAGAACTGAAGTTAGCACGATAAAAAATACAACATTAAAAATACTACGTCCACCTGAAATACCAGCAGTTACTGGAAATGTTGCCAGAATAATTGGCACAGAACCCCGCAACCCTACCCACGAAATAAATAATTTTTCTCGTAAACGATAGCGACTCAAACCCAAACAAATAAATACACTAACAGGACGAGCAATAAATATGAGAAATATGGCAATTACTATAGCAACACCAGCTACAGGTAAGAGACGGGAAGGAAATACTAATAATCCTAAAGTTAGAAAGATCACGATTTGCATTAACCAAGATAAACCATCGTGAAAACTACGAATAGTTTCTGAGTACATAAAGCGGAAATTTCCCATCACGACTCCAGCAATATAAACTGCTAAGAAACCATTACCACCAAATAAATCTGTAATCCCGTATGTCAGCATTGCCATTGCGAGAGTGGCAACTGGGTAGAGACCTTGGGAACTCAAGCGCAAATGATTTACCACCCATACTATGGCACGCCCCATACCATAACCAAATGCTCCACCTACTCCTATTTGCAAGAATAGTGAAAGCAATAATTTAATGATGGAAGTATCACCAGTGGATAAAA
This sequence comes from Dapis hubbardiae BLCC-M172, assembly GCF_050016015.1. Classification (NCBI taxonomy): domain Bacteria; kingdom Bacillati; phylum Cyanobacteriota; class Cyanophyceae; order Oscillatoriales; family Microcoleaceae; genus Dapis; species Dapis hubbardiae. The sequence goes on along the minus strand of NZ_JBNHEQ010000181.1, from coordinate 61,893 downwards.
TTTCGACTATTTGGACAGTTAACAAAACTGCCATTGGGTCATTACTTCCTGATTCTAGTTCTAGTAGTGGTTGTAGGTCTCCCTTCAGTCCTAACTTGCTAGTTCTGAGTACAGAAAAAACTGCTGCAGCATCAGTGGAGGAGATAATTGCCCCTAATAATAGTCCCTCTGACCAAGTAATACCTTCAGGTCCAATGTTGAAATCAGAAAAAGACCCAAGCATAAACCAAGCGAATGAACCTAAAAGTAAGGCAGTAATTCCTACGCCAACAGTTGAAAGTGTTAGACCTTTCCAGAGAACAGGTCTAATTTGAGTCCATTGTGTATCCAGTCCCCCAGCAAATAATATCAAAGTTAGTGCTAAATCTCCAATCAATTTTGCCTGCATTGGATTATCAAATTCAATACCACCAATGCCTTCTGAACCTGCTAGCATTCCGACTAAAAGGAATAATAGTAGAGCTGGTACTCCTAACTTATTAGCTGCTTTACTGGCAATAATACCAGCTAGCAAAAGCACCCCTGCACCTATAAATAATTGTTCTACTGGAATCATCAAATTTAATTAGATTTTTCTCGGAAAATTATATAGCACTGACTAAATAATTAATAATTAATCATTAAAGTTTACAGTCTCTTCTTTTAATTAATCCTCTTCTTTCGCAGAATATGTAATTTTTAAATTTTCAAGTAATTGTTAGTCTAGTAGTCTCATGTCAAGCCTTAAATGTTAGTTTAGGAAAATGGTACGATGCTAATTTTTCAAAGCTTGACATCAAAAATCTATTCCACCATTTTAAGCTTGACACGGCAATACACCATTTTAAGCTTGACACGCCAATAGGGTGTGTTAGAAAAGCGTCATGTACCGCAAAAGGTATATTTTTTTTACTTACATGAAAATGGTGCGTTACGGCGCAATTAGATTTTTCAGGGACAAATTCTCTGAGGAAAAAGCGCCTAACGCACCCTACTTTTGACTACTACTACACTTATTGCAAATCTACTACTTTTGACTTTTGCAGACGAGGTAATTTTTAATTGCTAAAAATTGATTTGAGAACAGAAAATTAAATGTTTGAGAGCAAAGAGAACAATAGAAAGTTTGAAAGAGTATTTGCTCGAAGAAAAAATGATAATAATTCTAATTTGGCTTAAATGAATCTAGAAAAGTTACTACTGCTGCAGCTATTTGATTATCTTTTGCTGTTTCACTCGCACCGATAAGATGCAAGCGTTGACCTACTAAATAAATTCTGAATGTAATAGTTTCGGCGTCATTTTTCAGGATAAATTCTCTACCTGGAATATCTCCTAAATTGTAGGAGCGATCGCTACTTAATTCAAAACCTGTTACATCAACAATTTTCTTTTGAAAGTTGGGCAATATATTTTGTTTATTGGCTAATTGTTTGCTGGTTAAAATATCAGAATAAGCAACTACAAATCTTGCTGATGTTGGATGAGTTGCAAATACTTTAAATTTAATTTTTCCCTTGTCTGTTTCAATAATTTCTGTCTCTTCAGTCATAGTTCCAGCAGGCATCCAGATTGAGAAACCTCCTTCTTTAAAAATAATATTTTGCCACTGTATTTGTCCTGATTCAATTGTTAATATGGGCTGAGGGTTTTGTTGTTCTAGTTGTTTTATTTCTTGCTCCATTTGGAGTCGTCCTTTGTCAAAAAAGTCGGGACGGTTATCTAGAAAACCTTGGGCTTGTATAGTAGCCATACTCTGGTTAGAATTAGATAAATTAGAGTTCCAACTACTAAAAAAGAAGTCAGAAGTCAGAAGGAAGAAGGAAGAAAGAAGGAAGAAAGAAGAAGAAGGCAAAAATCTATTTAATGGTAAACACATAATTTATTTGTTTTATAGCGCTACGCGCTAGGGAATAGGGAATAGGGAATAGGGAATAGTAAACTGTCAAAGGATTTTCCTAGGTCATGCTGCGCAAACAGGATTTAGAAATGTCCTAATCTTTGCTTCGACTGCTATATCAAGTAAAGAATCAGTAAGAAGGAAGAGGAAGGGAAAATCTATTTTTTGTCTCTTGAAACAGAAATTCAAGAATTAAGAATTAAGAATTACCTCTCCTTGAAAAGAAGAGGATTGACGAACAGGAAAATTTTTATTTATTATCCCCTTAAAAGGGGAGGCTTTAAACCACAATATTTCGGTAATAAAACCGAATTGATTAATTATCAATTATCCATTGCTAATGGATAGCTTTAAGAGCAGGGTCTTATTGCTGTTTGCGTAGCATTCCGCAGGAAGAGCTGAGTGCTAATAGCTGTTTACGCAGCATGACCCAGGAAATGTTTACTAATAATTTCATAATTTTTCTAGATTTGAGGATTTTCACGATTGATATATGGTGATTATTTTGGAATATCCATTATAATTACTACCAACTATGTTATATCAATCCTAAATAATTTGTGAAAAAAACTGTAGAGATTTGGTCTTTGTATCCCATTTTTGATGGGGTTTAGAAACCAAACCCCTACGATAAAACATTAAAATTAAGGTATAAAGTCTCTTCTCGACCAAGAGAAGAAAAAATTCCTTGAGCGCCAATCCTTCTATTACAGAAGAGGTAATTATTAATTATTAATTATTAATTATTGAAAGCCTATTTTGGATTGCTATAATAGCTGAATGCTTATTACATTTAGAATATTTTCGTAAAAATTTTATCAGGGGATTACATTGTCAAAAACAACATTTAAACCAAAACATCCTTTTATCCGCTTACTTAACTATGGAGGTAAATATAAAACTCAAATTTGGCAAGCGGTTATCTGTTCAATTTTAAATAAAATTTTTGACCTAGCACCTCCAGTTTTAATCGGTGCAGCAGTAGATGTTGTTGTTAAACAAGAAAATTCTCTAATTGCTCAATGGGGAATTAAAGATATTTTTGGGCAACTTTTGGCTTTGACATTTCTTAGTTTAATTGTTTGGGGATTAGAATCAATTTTTCAATATGCTTATGAGCGACTTTGGCGAAATTTGGCTCAGAATATTCAGCACGATCTACGCATTGAAACTTATAGTCATTTACAAGATTTAGAATTAGCCTATTTTGAAGAACGCAGTACAGGCAATTTAATGGCAATTTTAAATGATGATATTAATCAGCTAGAAAGATTCTTAGATGTAGGAGCAAATGAAATAATTCAAGTTACAGTAACAGTAATAATTATTGGTGGTGCTTTTTTTGTTTTAGCTCCTAGTGTTGCTTGGTGGGCAGTATTACCAATGCCGTTTATTATTTGGGGTTCAATTTGGTTTCAAAAATTTCTTGCTCCTCGTTATGCTGAAGTTCGAGAAAGTGTAAGTTTATTAAGTGGGCAATTATCTAATAATCTTTCAGGAATTACTACAATTAAAAGCTTCACCGCCGAAAATTATGAAGTAGGAAGAATTACCAAAGAAAGTAATGCTTATAAAACCAGTAATAGAAGGGCTATAACTTTTTCTGCTGCTTTTGTACCTCTAATTAGAATTATAATTTTTATCGGTTTTGTGGCAACTTTATTATTAGGTGGATTAGAAGCAGTTGCTGGTAGATTAGCCGTCGGTACTTATAGTGTCATGGTATTTTTAACTCAACGATTATTATGGCCTTTAACTCGTTTAGGGCAAACTCTTGATTTATATCAAAGAAGTATGGCTTCTACTAATCGGGTGATGAATTTATTGGATACTCCGATTACTATTCATCCTGGAGATAAACCTTTATCTGTTGAGTCGGTTAAAGGAGAATTAGAATTAGAAAATGTTACTTTTGCCTATCAGGAAAAATTTCCAGTCGTGCAAAATATTTCCCTGAAAATTCCAGCAGGAAAAACTATTGGAATTGTCGGTTCAACAGGTTCGGGAAAAAGTACGATAGTCAAATTATTACTGAGGTTTTATGAAGCTCAGTCAGGCAAAATAACTCTTGATGGAATAGAGATAAATCAAATTAATTTACAAGATTTACGACGGGCAATAGGTTTAGTAAGTCAGGATGTATTTCTATTTCATGGAACTGTAGCTGAAAATATTAGTTATGGTTCTTTCGATGCGACTTTGCCAGAGATTATTGCAGCAGCTAAAATTGCTGAAGCCGATGATTTTATTAATCAATTACCCCTGGGTTACGATACTATTGTTGGGGAGAGAGGACAGAAATTATCAGGAGGTCAAAGACAACGAATTGCTATTGCTAGGGCGGTGTTAAAAAATCCTCCTATTTTGATACTTGATGAGGCAACTTCAGCAGTGGATAATGAAACTGAAGCAGCTATTCAAAAATCTTTAGAAAAAATCACTCAAAATCGGACAACTATTGCTATTGCTCACCGTCTTTCAACTATCAGAAATGCCGATTGTATTTATGTAATGGAACATGGCAAAATAGTAGAATTTGGTCGCCATGAAGAATTATTAGAAAAATCAGGAATTTATGGTAGTTTATGGCGCGTACAATCTGGTTTAAGATTAGTTAGTTAGTGAGTTTTAGGTTGTTACATTTTATCGTAGGGGTTTGGTCTCCAAACCCAAGCGAAAATGGGATTTGGAAACCAAAAGTTTTTTTCACAAATCATTTATGGTTCTATATAGTATTACTTATGCTTAGTTAGCGAAAATGGGATTTGGAAACCAAACCCCTACAATTTTTTTTCACAAATCATTTATGTTTCTTATATAGTATTACTCATGCTTAATTAGCGAAAATGGGATTTGGAAACCAAACCCCTACAGTTGTTTTTCACAAATCATTTATGATTCCTATATAGCACTACTCATGTTTGGTTAGCGAAAATGGGATTTGGAAACCAAACCCCTACAATTTTTTTACAAATCATTTATGATTCCTATATAGCATTACTCATGCTTAGTATTTGATGACAGTTTGATATTCAACGCTTTTTAACTTTAAATATAAATTATGATGGAATTTAATAATAATCCACCGAATAAAAAATCAAACAATTTGCAACATCAGTTAGATAAATTTGTGAGAGATAATCAAAAAGAATTAGCTGCTTTAGTATGGGGATTAAATTTAGAAAAGGGAGAAACTAATGAAACAATTGGAATTGATTTAAAAGGAAAACCAAAATTTGTATATTGTTCAAAAGCAGCGATAGAAACATTAAACCGAAATGTTGATGGAAAAATTCAGGAAATTTTAGGTTTAATAGATGGTTATAAACCAGAATTAGAAGTATTAATGATTGCTATTGGAGATGGTCAAATTAAATTAGTTTACTTCCAACCAGAAATATCTCCACCTAATTGTTTTGAGGAGTTGGGTAAGAATGTTGATGCTTTATTAGAAATATTAGAAACAAGATTGGGCGAGTCTATTTTCTTCAGTAGGGGAGCGGGGGAGTAGGGGAGTAGGGGACAAGTAAAGATAATAGAGATAATTCGTATAGCCCAAGTTGATTAAATTGGTATACAGCGGTTTTCATCTGGGTATGCCAGAAAGTAAGGACGTTGCATGCAACGTCCTTACAGGGTTATCATTTTTTTAATGTGGTTCACTAACCTGAAAACTGGTGCAACTGATAACTGATAACTGAAATGAACTACTTATCCTACTTTTTCACTATTTTGTTTAATTTCCTCAATTAGCTTTGATACTTTAGCAGGTTCCATTGCTGCTGTTTCAGGAGCTAAAGCAGACGGCCAAGCCTTTTTCAATTCTGTCATATTTGCTTGTATTTTCCTATCAATATTAGAATATTTACTCCCCATTGTATCAGCTATATTTTTGTATAGAATCTCTGCATAATCAACAAATCCTCGTGAGTCTTGATACTCAATAACTTCCACAATCTTTCCATCAAGAATTCCTGCTTCATATTCTGCTCCAGCAGTTTCTAATAATCCATTAATTACTTGTAATACAAATTCTGGCTTTTGACGCTCTTGATTAGGTAAATTTGAAATTGCTCCATCAATCTCTAGCAGAGTTTGTTGATACATACTATTAAATTTATTTGTATCTTTAGCACCCGCTTTGACCAAATCATGCAAATTATTTAAGGTATTCTTGAACTGCTTAACACCCCGATCATTTAACTCATTTTCAATATCTATATACAATTCTTCTACAGGATGACCAAAATGAGGTTCTGCCTGCTTTGCTTCTTTGGCTACAATTAATTCTTCTCCTACTAATAAATGCCCTTTCATTAATGCCAAGTTAGTCATATAGTCAATATCTTTACTTTCAGGAGAAACGGCAATACTTGGAGTGCCTAAAAGCATAGAATTATTACTCACAGTTGCCTGAATATTAGGATTAAAAACTATAGCTAATACAGTAGCAATAAATCCCACAAAAAAATAACGTAAAGCACTGTTAATTTTCATCATAATAACCTCATAATCAAGTTGACAAGTTGCTAATTTTTTTAAGTTTGAGGCAAAACCTCAAAGAAACCCATACAACCACTTTCTGCGATCGCATCTTGGTGCGGATGGAACATATATTTACCTGGAAAGGGATAGGAAAATTCCAGAATATGCCTTTCCGAAGTTCCCATAGTAATAACATCTGTTTCCTGCCATGGTTTAAGAGTCATTCCAGTAGGATAAACCTGGAAAAAATTTGCATGAATATGAAATGTTGCAGCAGGATCGAACTCAATAATATTTAATATATACAAACGCACCAGTTGATTTTGCTGTATCGGTATTGGATGAGTTTTGTAATAGTTTGGCAAACCATTAAAAGCATAAAGCTCATTTTTGCCATCATTGTTAGTGTCATAACCTGCCATTACTAATACGATCTCATCAGCAGGTGGACGACCTTCGGGAGGATCGACAATAAACATACCGTACAACCCTTTGCTAATATGACGAGTCACTGGAGCAATATGGCAATGATAAAGATGAATGCCAAAAGGTTGAGCATCAAATTCATAAACAGTTGTTTTGCCATGACGCACTGGTCTTACTCCATCTGCTTCTGCTGGATGAATACCATGAAAGTGCATACTGTGAGCGTGACCACCTTCATTATCAAAAAGAATTCTCACTCGTTCCCCCGCTGTTGCTCTCAATGTTGGCCCAGGAACACGACCATTATAGTTCCAACTAATCATGGATACTGCTTGATTTAGTTGTAATTTAGAATTAATTGCTTTAATTTGAAATTCTCTGATTTTGCGACCGTTTTCTTCTTTGATAATACCATAATCAAAATCCCGCAAAGCATTCATAGGATCTAGTTCTATGGCATCTATGGCTGCCTGGGCATTGAGTGATGACGACAATAAAGGTAAAATATATTGAGTAGTGATGCCAGCTAAAGTGACACCAGTACCAGCTATTCCTAGCTTTAGGAATTGCCGTCTGTTCCAAAATGCTGATTTTTCTGGCTTTGGGGGATTGGCCATAGTTCTATCTAAATTATTGAGAACTTTTTTTGATAAATTAAGAATTAGTATATAGCTTATTTAAGTTTTTTGTCAATATAAATCGGGAGTAGGCTGAAAGAACAGAGAAATAAGAGTGCAATAATTAATTTTATTTTTATTATTGGAGATATCTATATTAATCTAGAAGAATCAGATTAAAATTCAACATCATCATCCAAATCTATATCTTCATTTTCTTCTGCTTCATCTATACCAACATTACTATTTTCAGACTCAACAATTTGAGAATCAATAGATACTTCTAAAGACTCAGATGTGGCAGGTAAATCAGTTTTATCTAATAATTTAATTGATTCTATATCTACTATTTTTCCCTGAAAAAAATCAACTATCCGACCAGTAGCGATCGCCACAGTCTGTCTTTCTTTTTCAGGATATTTTTCCTGTTCCACCGCATCATTCAACTGTGGCTTAGACAGGGAAAACTCTGGAATAATTTTGTTTTCTTTCTGGGAGTTTATCAGATCGGATAGTGGAGAAATTTCTGGTTCATCTTCTGAAGTTTCATCATCATAATTAGAAGTTTCCGGTTCTCTATCAGATTGAGTTTCTTGATTGTATCTTCTAGTCGTATTGGGATAATTTGTATTTCTATTTTGAGGAGGATTATTATGATGAGAATTAGCTACCTCTATTTTTACCTTGATTTGCCTATGAAAAACTTTTGCAAAAGCATCTTCAATTTCAGAAGCTCTGTCAGATATTTTTTTTACCCAAGTTTGAAAGAGAATACCTATACGAGCTACTTCACCATTAAAACTTAGTAATTTTGCATTTTGTTGAAAAAGCTGTTGAGTACCAATTTTTTTAATCTCAGCAAGTACCCGTTGCCAAATTTCTGCCAAATTATGTTCTTCAGCATTAATATTAACAGCTTCCGAACTAACTAAATTTTCCTCACTTTTAGGAACAGGAGGAATTTCTTTTGCCTCCGATATTTTTGGTTCCGGTGGTTGAGAAACAGGTAGTTTTGATTTTACTTGGGGCGAAGTTTTTGGAGTAGTTTTAACCGGAATATTATTACTTGTTTGTCTAGTTATTTGTTGTTGAGATAAATGTTCAACTATTACTCTTGAACTTACCAATGCAGAAGGCAATAACCCTAATAAAGTTACCTCCAACCATAAACGAGGTTGAGTAGTATTTTTAATTTGTACTTCCGATGTTTGTAAATGCTTTTGACCAGCTAAAATAGTTCCAATTTCCCACTCTTGAGAAAATTGACAAAGCTGCTCCCAAGTAGGTTTTGTCAACGCCACTAAATTTTCACTTGTCGGTGCTGTTTTTGCTATTAATAAATCTCGATAAAACCCTGCCAAATTTTGCAATACAATAATTGGTTCCCTACCCCGATCCATAATTTGCCGAGTACATTCCAATACCTTAGTCGAATCATCTGAGGCGATCGCTTCTAACAGTAACATTAAATCTCGTTCCGGCACCGCTCCCACTAGATCCCAAACTCGTTCAACAGAAATTTCACCCGCCAACAAACTCAACTGATCTAACAAACTCTCTGCATCTCGTAACCCACCCTGAGCAATTTGAGCTACCATTTGTATTGCTTCCATTGTAATATCAATTTTTTCCGTCGTAGCAATATGATCTAAGTGGTTTACCATTGCTTCCAGGGGAATTCTGCGAAAATCAAAACGTTGGCAACGGGAGATAATAGTTGCTAATACCCTCTGGGGGTCTGTAGTAGCAAGGATGAAGACCACTCGCTCTGGTGGTTCCTCCAAAGTTTTCAGCAAAGCATTAAAAGCGGACACCGACAACATGTGGACTTCATCTATCACATATACTTTATAGCGACACTGCACCGGAGCGAATTGCGCCCTTTCAATTAATTCCCTAATATTGTCCACACCAGTGTTGCTAGCAGCATCAATTTCTATCACGTCCAGAGTTGACCCTTTTGTAATTCCTACACAAACATCACAAGAACCACAGGGACTAGGTGTCGGGTGGTCATGGTTAAGACAATTGAGAGATTTAGCAAAAATCCGAGCGCTCGACGTTTTCCCTGTACCTCTAGGTCCTGTGAATAAATATGCTGGAGCGATCCGTTGAGTATCAATGGCATTAGTCAGAGTTTGGGCGATCGCGTCTTGACCCACTAAGTCTGCGAAGGTCTGAGGACGATATTTATGATGGAGAGGTTCGTAGGCCACAATTAGGAATAAGAATTATTTCGGATATGTAGTCGAGCTGCAAGTGATAATCAATACAGCTTTACTAGATTTTATTCAGTATAAATACTTTTATATTTCAAGAAATATTTGAAAATTTGTATATTTTATTGAACTTATGTTAAGCAATATGTCTAGAGATTATAAAATACTAACTCAAAGATTCAAAATATCTTAGGTAATTTTTTACAATCAAATCAAATTAATGCAGGTCTAGTTTATAGGATAGTTATTAAATTATGAACTAATTTTGACCTAAGTAGCATTAATAGCCGTTATTTTTTGATTAACTTAGTATAAAACTTCTGAAAATTTTCAGGGTATTAATTTTGATGAGACTGTAGGACTTATTCAGGATTACACAATCAATTCATACCTTAGAGGCCATCAAGTCAACTTATCTGAGAGTGTATATTGTACCTATAGCTGTGGTTATTTTCAACAACCTATAATTTTTAGGCCAATCAATAGCTTCAACTACCTACAAATATATACAAGTATAACTATCAGGTATTTATGCTGAAAACATTAACTACTAATTCTCACCTTAAAATCCCTGTAAATTCATTGTTAAATTTTCTGTAGAGATGATTTTGACTAAGAAATAAGGTCAATAGCCTTCCCTTTCCAGGGGATAAAAAAGGAAATTTCGGATTTTCTTGCCTCTTGCTCCAGCCAGAGGTATTGATAACTGATAACTGATAACTGATAACTCCTGATATAACTGAAATGACACCAATTATTGTCGTGGAACCAAAGTTAGCCCAAGCTTCCCCAGCACCACAACCAAATTTACCAAAAGGAGAATATATTTGGATGGGTGCATCTGGATTATTGTTAGTATTGCTGATTATTTTAGGTATATTTCACCAAACAAAAATGAAGCAATTTAATAAGAAACTTAGTGTAGAAGAATTTAGAAATAAAGACCTCCAGCAAAAGTATAAATTAGCTGTAGGAACTATATCGAAAATGGAAAAAAATCCTGACCTAATCCATTCACGAGATTTTAACTTAGACTACTTAAGAATGCGAATGGCAGAGGAAGTTTTCCACTTTGCTATTGTTAACCAAATTAAGGTAAAAGTCAAACAACAAATTAGTGTTGCACTGCGCCCTACTCAAGCAGCAGTAGGAGAAAAACCCAATCCAAGTGGGCGACAAGTTGATTCGATGTTTGAGGTAGAATATGAGACCGGAGAAGTGGGAAAAGACCTGAAAAAAAGAGTATTATTTCGGGTATCAATCAAACTAACAAAATTACCAACTCAGGCAACTTCTCAAACTATTATTCAAATAATTGATTGTTTAGAAACCTATCTTAGTCCTAGTGATGACCATGATAATTGGACTCCTACAATTCAAGGTCGAATTGTACATATTGATTGGGATCAAAAAGCTAAACCAACACCTATGTTGGTACTAGAACAATCTCATGATGGAGTTCTATTTCGTACTAACAGACCTACAGCTAAAAGTGCTACTCCACCACCACCAAAACCACCCGCACCTAAAAAGAATGTCACGAAAGGAGCAACAAAACAATCTACGAGGGGCAAAACAAAAGGTTTAACTAAAGGCGCAAAAATTCAGAAATAATTCAAAAATGAGAAAGAAAACTCTATAAATAAATGCTATGGTAATACCCGATATTTTTAGCTGTTGGGAAATTTATTAACGATGTTTTTTGCGAAAAGTAAAATTATTCTAGTCAAAAATATTGACCTCTTTTCTATGTAGCAGTATTAATTTCCTTGCTGGTATTTAATTTTTTTTTCGGTTAATTTATTTAATTGTTGTTAAATATACCTGTTTTAACAGATAGATATCTTCTATATTTAACTATCCGATAGGTAACATTTAAAATGGGATAATCGTAGTTCACAAGTAATATAGTTGTGTTTTCTGTATCTAGCTAAATTTTGCATAACTTTAACTATATTTTTACTAGATTTACTGTCTAAAATTGCCGTGGGTTCATCTACATAATACTAATTCAGTTTAAATATTTCACCAATAGTTTCAAACTACATAAGTGAAATAATTTCCTGAAATTACTGAGCGCTTCAAAGTTTTGAACCTATACACTATTACTTTTAACTTTTAACTTTTAACTTCTGTGAAACGGTAGAACTTAGATTTACTGACTAAAGCATAAGCAATTGTCACCCTTTGCTTTTGTGTGCCAGATAAATTATTAGGGTAGTAATCTACTATTTCTCCTAATCCTACTACTTATAAATAATTCCAAACAGAAATTGGTAGCAAATATTTATCCAAATAGAATAAGAACAGTTAAAACTTAAAGATTAGGAATAATTTTACATACTTTGTACTGATACTTTAAAAAATATCTGCTGGGTCAACCTGTTGTAATTTACCCATCGCCTTACCTCTCCACAGACAACACATCAACTATTGGGAGTAAATCTTGTCAGGTAGGTGCATTAAAATATAAACCGCGCATTGAGAGGTTGAGATATCCCGCGCTGTCTCATGTATAGCAGCGTCGGGAAAATATCAAATCTCTAAATTTGATAACAACTCAAAAAAAATATTCGTAATTTTCTCTCTAATCAATAATCCGGGCTATCAAATAATACAGTAGTTAAATAATAATCTGTCCATTCTCGCCCAAAAGCTTTTTCCAATACTCGACGAGTTTTGTCGTTTTGTCTCTGTTGAGTGGAATAATGGCCTTGAGCCTTAAGAATCTCAAGTTGTTGTTCTGGAGTAACTGGTTTTTGGGCGATCGCTTGTTGGCAATGTATTTCTAGGTAAGATTCCACTATAGATATAAATTTTTGTTCTTCCTCTAAACCAGTTGGTCGTATAAATAGACAAAATTCAGAAAATATTTCCCCCCATTCTGGGAGTTCCCGAGGATGAGAAAATTCTTTTGTTGGTAAAGTTTTCAGTTGACTATTATAGACTTCTGGTAGTTTTCTGTCTTGGCTTAAGGGTGATAGATCGACTACTGCTGCACTTATTTGGCCCCTAGCCCCCACTAAATCTGTTCCAAACATAGGTAGGGCATAACTTGTTCTCGGAAACATAACACAGTGCAATATATCTAGGTTTTGGCCTATTGTTGCTAGTTCTAGATGTAACTTGCGAAACTGGGGAGTTTGATAGCATTTGTTTTCAATTGTTAGTTTTTCCCCTTCCAGACGGCCTTCTACATAACCTAACTCTGCTGGTAGGTAATATGGTTCTAGGTCTAGGTAGCGCTGCCAAACTGCTTCTATGGTGTCTGCTAGTTGGCATACTAAGGGATTTTGTTGTTCTCGTATGGATGGAATTGATGTTTTTAACATTCTCTTTATGGGCCAGTTAATTGGGGTCTTGTTATATTAACTTTTTTTAGATTTTAGATAATTGGTTGATTAGTAATTAGTAGTTTATATATTATTAGAATCCCACAATTGTGTCTTAAATTTTTCAAGTTCAAAATTATAAGCCAAAAGTCAAAAGTCCAAAAGCCAAAAGTCTAAATTCAAGTTTACGGCTATATCTAGTAAATAGTAAATGAACATTGACAGTTATTAAGAATATTGCGATCGCCATTTAACATATAACGGTTGTTTAATTGATATTTTTTTCAATTCTTAACATTGTTGTTCTTATATTTTCCTAAATACTAAATTATCTCCTAATAAGAGTTTCATTCAAGTTTTTCTTATATGGTAAATGCAACTAAAATTTAATCTAGATTTACAATATCAAAAGTGTTGAATACTTATTAAGTGAAGTTTAATTACATTAACTTGCATACTTGATGAATAGTGCTAAATTAAAAATATAGAAGAAGTAAATAAACTTCTTTGACAGATGCACAAGAGTTGAAATGATAACTAAGGAGGTAACAAAAAAACTGTTTAATCCATTGATCATCTGTCTGTTCAGACACCAACAGCAACCAACATTGGTTGATATTTCCTCAAGTTGTTTTAGGGGAGCAATGAACTCAAATTTTTGAAAGAGTCTAACTCTATTTCACCTTTAATCATATAGAGGAAATCACTCAGCTAAGGAGGTAAACAAAGCTGTTCCATTTTAAGTCTGTCTCAATACGAAACCAGAATAACACCCATTTAAAAAGCGAATACTTCCTACTAATAATATCAGGAATACTACAGTAAATTTAACACTGTGTAATTCCAAGACCTGAAGAGGAAAAGAGGAAGTAATGTAGTTAGTCTAGATGGGTGTTGTTCTATGAAAAAGACTGCTTAACAACAACAATATTATTGTGACATTAAATTGAAAATAATCAAATTTTTCATGTCAATAATTAAAAAGTAAAGTTTAGTAAAGTTTCCTTGTAATAATTAGGAAAAATGTTAGATTAGTAATTGAAGCAGTAAAGCTTCAAATATTCATAACCTCATCTTCTTAGCAAGAAGGTAAAACTTCAAGAAGGGTGCTAAAGCCAAAGGCACAAGTATTTCTTGAGAAACCAACAGGTTGTTATCAACCTTGATTTTCGGTTAAGCCGTTAATATACAAATAAGGAGGAAAAAACAACACTGCTAAGTCTAGTTATCTGTCTGATTCAAAGAACAGGAACTCCTTTGTCAGTAGCTAATATTTTCTCAAGTTTGAATAGTATTGGGAGTAAAAATTATCAAGTTTATGGTTGAGTTTAACTCCATTTCAAATTTAGTAAAATAGAGGAAATAATTTTAGCAACTCAGGAGGTTAAAACTCTGTTAAATCCAAGAAAATCTGTCTCGTTAAATACTCAAAAGCAACACCTAGATAGAAAACTGATATTTCCTTAATTGGTAAAAAGGGAGCAACGTAACTAAGGTTCATAGCTTAGTACATCTCCAGAGATAATCCAAAAATGGAAGGAAGTCACTCAGTGAGTAAGGCTTAGGTGTTGTTTTTTGATGTTTATGAACTAACTGATAATTAATAATTACCTATAATTAAAACCTTAAGGGAATTGAATATAAGGAAATATCTTAGCACTTTTTTTGACCTTGAAAGAGGAGGCTAATAAAGCTGAATTATTTAATTAATAATTATTAATTATTCGGTCAAAATTGTTAATTTTATTTCTTTAATTAATTTAATTAAAAATTTTACAAGAAGTCTATCATGTGATTGAGGTTAGCATAAATAAAGTTAACAGGGTTATTAATTTCATGGGCAACTCCTGCAACTAACTGTCCTAGAGCTGCCATTTTTTCTGATTGCACTAGCTGAACTTGGGACTGCTGCACCTGCTGTAAAGCTTGTTTTAGTTCTGCTGTACGTTCGGTTACTTGATATTCTAACTTTTCCGTGAGGTGGTATAATTTTAATTGTGTTTTCACGCGGGCAATTAATTCTGCTTCCTGAAATGGTTTAGTTACATAATCAACTGCTCCTAAACTAAGTCCCTTAACTTTATCAGTGGTATCGCTAAGAGCAGTCATAAAAATTATGGGTATATTTTGAGTTATCTTAGAAGCTTTGAGACGACGACAAGTTTCAAAACCATCAATACCAGGCATCATTACATCAAGCAGAATCAAACTAGGTACACTTAATTCTGCTTGACTAATAGCCAATTCACTATCAGTGGCGATCGCTACTTCAAAGTCAGCATCACTTAAAGCTTCTGAAAGAACTGCTAAGTTAGCAGGAGTATCATCTACCACTAAAATTAAATCAGAATTGTCCATAATTTAGCTCTTTTTTTTTAATATTATTATTACGCGATTTATAATACCAGTTTGATAAATTTTTGCTACAAATATTGAGGTTATCCTGCACAGAGACACCTAATTTTCAGCTCTTTATGCACGGTTCGGTGAAAAATCAAAAAGTTAGGATTTTGGACGCATAGTTGAGCAAAAAAATTACTCCCGTACGGACGTTTTGCTAACGCAAAGCTCCGCTAACGCTGCGCGACATGTTTGCGCAGCATTCCGGAACGGAAAACGCATTTTTGCCTGTGCAACGTCCCTACCTACTCCCCTACTCCCTACTACCTACTCCTAATTCACTTGTAACTTCAATCTCACTTCCCATAAGACTAACAATATTATGAGTAATAGTAAGTCCTAGTCCAGTTCCTTCAGCGTGTCGTTTCCCCTCACCAACTTGTTCAAAAGGTTGGAAAATTTTTTCTAAAGAATCTGGACTCATGCCAATTCCTGTATCATTAATCTGGAAGCGGAGTCTGACGTTATCTTCAGATGTTGGGTATTCAGTTTGTTTTTGTGCTGCCATAGAATCAATTACCTCTACCTTCAATATCACTTTACCTTTTTCAGTAAATTTAGCAGCATTTCCTAATAAATTAATTAGTACCTGACGCAATCTTTTCGGATCGGTAAAAATACCTTCTGGTAAATTAGGATCTGGTAGATAAACAAAATCAACGCCTTTTTTTTCCGTCCGAATGCGAATAATTTCCCCTATTCCTTGGAGAAAAGATGGTAAATGAATTGGTTGCAGTTGCAATTCTAGTTTGCGAGCTTCAATTTTGGAGATATCCAGGATGTCATTAATCAGGGTGAGCAAATGAGAACCACACTGATGAATAATCTTAATTCCTTTTTTTTCCTTTTCTCCCCAGGTTTGGGAACGATTGAGAATTTCAGCATAACCCAGAATCCCGTTAAGGGGGGTGCGGAGTTCATGGCTCATATTAGCTAAAAATTCACTTTTAGCCTGATTAGCAGCATCAGCAGCTTGTCACTTCTGTTCCAATGAACTGTAAGTAAGATTCAGCTAACTTAACCCCCATTTGATTAAATTCTTGAGCTAATTTCTCAATTTCATCACCAGTCTGAATTTGGAAACGATAACATAAATCCCCCATTCCTAATTTTGCTGCACCAATTTGCAGGGTTTGAATCGAGCGAATTACCGGTAACAGTGTTAGGGAAAACTGACCAATAAAAATCAACAACACTACCCCAATTAAGCAGTAGGTGACAATAGTTGCATTGCGCTTAAATTGCATCGCAGCTTTTTGGGTAACAGCATCTTGTTGCCGTACTTCCTCCACCAATAAATTGAGAAATAGTAGAATATCATCCTCGAATGAGTTAATAGCTTTGACATCTTGCTTGATCCGAAAAGTAGAATAATCTTGATCTTGTACAATTCTATTAACTAAGCGGACAAGAAATTCATGACGACGGCCTACTACTTCCGTTTTTTTTAGATTCTGGTGTTAACTCTTTGATCTCTTCCAAACTGGTCAAAAAATTTGACATCTCTTGCTGATCGGTGTTCATATAAACAACACTCCGATCAAGCAAAAGATAGTCTTTCAGCGTGGAAGTTTGCTTTTCTAGAGAAAGCTTAAGCTCTTGACTTTTACGAACTGCTTGATTAGTACGATCGCGGGTTTGCTCTATAGATTTTTCTATCTGTCTAATCAAGAGTGTACTACCTCCGAGTAAAGCAGCTACTAATCCCACAGAAATTGCTGTTGAAGCAATAAATTTAGTCAGAATCTTCATTTTTCGGGTACTGTTGTAGACTTCAGACGGGTGTAGATTTGTCGTATTTCTTCAAAGTCTGCATCTTTACCCAAGGTATAACCAGCAGATTCAGTGCCACTTACATCTACAACACCTACGGGAGCATCTATCAAAGCTTCTTAGAGTTGCTTAATAACTTCTGGTGCGAACTTCTTGGTATTGATAACTATGGGGGGGGAAGGTATGGGGTTTGACTCCCAGATAACTTGATAATTAGCATCTAGTTTTCCCGATTTTTGACTCCGCAGGAAAGATGCCTTATCGTTAGTGACTGCATCTACCACATCATCTGCTAAATTTTGTGTGGCTTTATCGTGACTGCCAGAATAACGAATTTTAGCAAAATCTCTTGTGGGATCGATACCCGCAGTTTCCAAGCCATTCATCGGTATAAGGAACCCAGAAGTGGAAGATGGACTAACAAAAGCAAAGCGTTTACCTTTTAAATCTTGCAGAGTTTTAATATTTTTGGTAGTATTTGCAACTATAACGCTAGTATACCAAGGTCTGCCACTCACTCTATCTATAGGTATAACTAACGGTTTATAGCAACAGCCAGGGCGATTAGGACATAGACTGATGATGAATCAAAGACCACGGAAACACTTTTCCCACTGTTCCCTGTTCCCTGTTCCCTGTCCCCTGCTATAATATTAGGGTTGCCTTCGTTGGCTTTGATATAGGTAAGAGCTGCTAAATATGCCATATCTACCTCTTCTTTAACAATCAAATCAACTGCTTCTGCATAATTTTTCGTAATTTGGAAATTAACCGGACGTTTGAGAATAGTTTCTAGATATTCAGCTAAAGGTTGTAATTTTTCTTCTTGCTTTTCAGGACTTTGCCAAGGAAGCAGCGCTACCGTTAAAGTATTGCTTATAGAAGGATTAGAGGAGGAAATTTGTTCACTTTCAGAAGATTCGTTAGAAGAAGTTGAACTGCAACTAATAGCGATCGTACTGATACATAACAGTAAGCTAAATACCAATGAATATCTGAGAAAGCGATGGTTTGGCCACAAAATAAACTTCATCAATACAACCTCTTTGATAATTTTGGAAACTGAGTCTTTTCAAGCTTGATGCTTTTAATTTATCATATTGCGATTCTTTGTTTAAGTAGCCCAGGGTAATAAAATGTCACTTTGAATAGCTGTCATTGCAACCAAAGGGAAGTAATATAGAATCCGGTTGAATAGTCGTCCGCAGCGACGAAGCGGAAGCAATCTCCGCGCACCCCTGAGATTGCTATCCGTTCCGGAATTCTCCGCAAACCTTCCACTCCGTTCCAGTCGCTGCGGACGCAGGCTATAGTAATTATCCGGATTTTATATACAGCACTTTTCATTTGAGTAGACCACTGTAGGGACGTTCCATGGAACGTCCCTACAAGGTTTTGGTTGTGACGATGTGGTTTATCAATCTGAAAAGCGCTGTAATCTCAAAAGCTTGGGATTGCTTCCTTCCACTCCGTTCCAGTCGCTGCGGACGCAGGCTATAGTAATTATCCAGACTTAATTAGGACTTACGCACTACAATGTATTTTTGTCATTGCGACCGACAGGGAAGCAATCTCAGATCCTAGTTTTTCCTATCTTATGCGTAAGTCCTGATTAAAAAGCAGTCAGCACTTCAGCGGTCAGCATTAGAACTTTTTTGACGTTGAGTCGGGGTTTAAATTCCCTTTCCGTTCCGGAATGCTCCACTCTCCTCGCACGTTTACTGCTGACTGCTGATTGCTGCTGACCGCTTTTCAATCAAGATAGTATTCAATGAACGTTTGCAAGTGTTGGAGTTGGAAATTGTTCGCTAGTTGCAAAATCTCTAGAGTAAAAGCGGTAGAAATTGCTTGTGATGTCTGAAGCTCTTCCACAGTTTCTATCACACTTTGAAGATCACCATCCTCAACTAAAGTAAGTAATTCTTGCAATACTTCTTGACTAGGAGCAATAACCCCATCGGTCTCCACGACCTCAGCCACTTCATTTGCTTCTGCCTCTTCTTCATAAACCCACTCTAAGTTCAGATGTTGTTGCAAGATTTGTAGTAGTTGGTCAGTTTGTATAGGTTTTGGCAAAAACACATCTGCTCCTGTATCAATAGCATCTTGTTGGTTTCTCTCAAATACACTAGCAGAAGAAGCGATCGCTACTACATCTTTCAAACTTTCCGAACTGTGGATGCGTTTAAGTAATTCATAACCATTCATTATTGGCATCATTAAATCGGTAATAACTACATCTGGTGGCGATGCCATCATTTTTTCCCAAGCTTCTTTTCCATTTTCCGCTTCACTCATCTCAAAACCTAGCATTTCTAGGAAATTTATAACCACTGAACGATTTTCCCAACGGTCATCTACTACTAACACACGACGTTTTTTACCTTGATAACCCAAGATAGTTCCCTGGTGAAAATTTATAGAAGTTGTTGCCCATTCTTTAGCTTCCGCTACTTCTATCTCGAACCAGAAGGTACTACCCTTACCTGCTTCACTGCTAACTTTTAGTTGGCTATCCATTAATTTCACTATTTTCTGGCTAATAGCTAATCCTAAACCTGTACCTTCTGACTGTTTTTTTTGATCGCCGACTTGCTCAAATGGCAAGAAAATTTTTGCTTGTTGCTCTGGAGTCATACCTACTCCTGTATCTTTGACTTCAAAGCGCAGGCTATATTGTGTAGGGTCTTGTTCCAGTTTTTGTGCTGTAACAGTGAAGGTGACACTACCAGCATCAGTAAACTTAACCGCATTTCCCAGAAGATTTATTAATACTTGCTGTAGTCGTTTTTCATCAGCACGAATACCTACGGGTAAATTCTCATCAGGAGTGTAGTAAAAATCTATATCTTTTTGTTGAGCGCGGATACGACAAATTTCGGCAACCCCTTGCAGGAAAGAAGGAAAATGAAACTCGGTGAGGAAGAGATCGAGCTTGCGAGCTTCAATTTTGGAGATATCGAGAACATCATTAATTAAGTTGAGTAGGTGAGAACCACACTGTTGAATGATACCAATACCATTGTGTTCCTTGTCACTCATGTTTTGAGAACGTTGCAGAATTTGAGCGTAACCAAGTATGCCGTTGAGGGGAGTCCGTAATTCATGGCTCATATTGGCGAGAAATTCGCTTTTAGCTTGGTTGGCAACTTCTGCCTGCTCTTTTGCTTTTTCTAGTTGTTGATTTGATTCTGCTAAAGCTGCTGTCCGCTCTTCAACCTTTTGTTCTAAATTTTCAAAAGCTGTTTGTAACTGCTTCCCCATGTAATCAAATGACTCAGCTAGTTCACCTACTTCATCTAGGCGATTAATATCGATAGCGCTCTCCCATTTTCCTGTAGCGATATTTTTCGCGGCCTTGTTTAAGCGAATAATAGGTTGAGTCACCCATCTAGTTGTTAAAATACCGATCGCTGTTGCCAGAGTTAACGCCCCTAGACACATGAGAATTGTAATCCGAGTATTAGCATTAATTTGTTCCATAAAATCTGATTCTGGAACAGCAATTACAACCAGCCAATTTAACCCTTTTTCGTCACTGTATGGTAAAACCTCGACAAACTGACGCTCTCCATTTAGTTTAAAGTCGAGTTGTTTTGTCTTCTCAATTGCTGCCAAATTATTATAACGCTCTGCTAGTGTCTTTGCTGTCAGACGAATCAGTTCATTCTCTGCTACTTCTGCCTTCACCCGTTTAGCACCTGTTTCAGTTTGCATCGTAACTGGTTCGGAGGTAGAAGTTGCAACCAGAGTACCATCCCGCTCCATGATAAAAATATGGCCTGTCTTACCAATTTTTAAGGTAGCGAGAAATTCATTAATCTCTGATAGATAGAGACGACTAGCTAAAACCCCTAAAAGATAGCCATCTTGATTATAGACAGGAGTGCTTGCTGGTAAAACTAGGAGTTGGTTATTAGTAAGGAAGCTAAAAATTGGATTCCAACAGGCAGTATTCTGTTGAATTGTATTCTGATACCAAGGACGTTTTCGTGGATCGTACTTCGATCTAATTTTGATGATATCTGTACGATCACCGTTTTCATCTAATCGATATCCTGTTATTTTGTTATCTGTTGAAGCATCAGATTTATTCGTCATCCGACCCGATCTATCAGGGGTGTATTCGACTGCTGTAAATTCTCCAGTGGCACTACCAAAGGCAATATTTCCAATCCCAGAAAACAAGTTGAGCTGTTCCCAGAATTGGCGCTGTCTACTCTCTGGATCGAGAATATCAAATTGTTGTAGTTTGACTGCCTGAATATTAATTTGATTCAGTAGATGAGGGGTTGCTAGATATGTTTCTAAGTATTTCTCAATTTTCGTAGCTGTTGTATATCTGAGTTGACCAGCCAGATCGTTGACGGCTTTTTGTCCATTACGAATTGATAACCAACCTGTCAAACCAACGGCTGCTGAAATCTGGAGAAAAAAGGGAATGAGTATTACGAAAAATAAGGATGACTTCCTTTTTTTGGGAGGAGTATATATTAACTCAGATTGTGATTTTGAGATATTAACCATAAGTATATTAATTGTATAGGAGGGAATAGGGAGTAGGGAGTAGGGAGTAGGGAGTAGGGAGCAGGAAACAGGGAGCAGGGAGAAATAGGGGACTCATTAATTGGGGTTGGGAGTGAGCGATCATAATTTATCCTGATTTTTCACTAGAATAATCAAAAGTTGAGGCAACGGCTTTTAAATATTCTCAACTGGAATTTCAATCACAAATACTGTACATTCTCCAACTTGAGAATTAATACTGAGTGTGCCATGATGTTTTTCCACAATAATTTGATTAGCGATCGCCAACCCCAACCCTGTACCTTTACCAACTGGTTTAGTTGTAAACATTGGTTCAAACAATCGTTCTTGAATAGATTCGGGAATGCCAATTCCGTTATCTGCGATTTGGATAACTATTTGTTTTTTAGAGGTTATTTGAGTTGTAATTTTAATTTGAGGAACTCGAACGTGCAATTTTCCTTTAACTATTGCTTCATTTAAAGCATCAATGGCATTTGCTAGAATATTCATAAAGACCTGATTCATTTGTCCTGGATAACATAGCACTGAGGGCAATGTTCCATAAGTTTTGAAAACTTGGATTTGGGGATGATCGCCTTTATTTTTAAGACGATGCTGTAAAATCATTAGGGTGCTATCTAAACATTCATGCAAATCTGCCAGAGATTTAGTTTCACTATCTGAACGAGAAAATGTCCGCAGTGAGGTCGATATGTTCTCGATCATTTTAGTACCTAATCTAAAGGATTCTAAAATCTTTGTCATATCTTCTAGAACAAATTCCAAGTCCAAATCCTCAATAGCATCCTTTAACTTGGGTGAAGGTCTAGGATATTCCTGCTGATACAAATCTAGAATCTTACTGACTCCAGTTATATACTCTTCTAGTGGCTCAATATTATTGACAATAAAGTTAATCGGATTATTAAGTTCATGGCCAATTCCAGAGATCATTTCACCAAGACTAGAGAGTTTTTCTTGCTGTACCAGTTGCACTTGGGCTTTTTGTAAGTCATTTGTGCGATCGCGTACCTGTTCTTCAAGAGATTCTGTCAGGTGCTTTAGTTGCAAGTGTACCTTGACTCTTGCTATCACTTCACCCTGCTCAAACGGTTTAGGAATATAATCAACTGCACCCAAGGCAAATCCTTTCGCTTTACTTTCCCTATCAGTAAGGGCAGTTGTAAAAATGATGGGTATGGATGCAGTAGCATGGTTTTCTTTTAGACGACGACAAGTTTCAAAACCGTCTATTCCTGGCATTTGTAAATCAAGTAATATTAGTTCAGGTTGATTCCGCTCAACTAGGGTTAAAGCACTTTCTCCATCTATTGCTACTCGAAAACGAAACCCTGCACCACGCAACGCTTCTGAGAGTACAGACAAATTTGTGGGATTATCGTCTACAATAAGAATGAATTTGGCATTTGTATTTGTTGACATGATCGGGTTTATTGACTTACAGCAAAGGAATTTGACGTAGCAGTCAGCGGTCAGCAGTCAGCTATCAGCTTTTCACTGTGTATAATGGGGGTTTCAATCCCCCATAAAAGGCGCACCACTAATTTTTCAAGCTCTTGTGGGGGGCTTAAACCCTCGGATTTTAGCGCTCCAGCTAAATTATGACAGCTAATAGCTAGTTAATAGTAAGCATTTCCTGCGGAATGCTGCGCATTTCCGTTCCGGAATGCTCCGCAAACATATCGCGCAGCGAAGCAAGCGAAACAGCTATTAGCGGTCAGCTCTTCCTAGGTCATGCTGCGCAAACAGTTTTTAAAGACCCCCCCTTAAGGGCGAGGTTTAAATTAAGTAAACATTGGTTTAACTTCTACTACATTTTCAACCCATAAATTAAAGCACAAGAACAACTAGCTCGAATTGTCAACTAAAGGTAATGAAACTGTTAACGTACTTCCTCCGCAGGAGGCTAGCTCATAGCTGACTGCGGAATGCTTACATTTCATAAGTGTTTAAGGACAGGGAATACATATTAAAAATATTGTGATAGGATAAAAAATCCTACCCTAATTCAACTATTGTTTCTCCTAACTCTAACATAATTTTTTCACGACTTATGCAACTTTACTAATTATAGTGACAACACAGTATTATGAGGAGATTATAAAGGATATTATGTAGTAGTTAGTAGTATAGGTAACTCATCTTTTTCTAAATTTTAAGAAATTTTAAGAAATTTTAAGAAATTTTAGCACATCAGATAATTAGGATCGGGATAATTACTCAAAAACTACGATCATAGACTATCAAGCAATCTAGCTAAAAATCAATAAAAAAACACGCTTTGGCGGAGTCTACCGACAACTACATCCCTCTTTTTGACAGTACAAAATAACTGAATACTCATAGTATCAAGTTGAAGTCGAGTTAATTAGAGAAGACCTGAGTTTGAAGGTAGGGGAAAATTAAATTTTATAACTAATTTTCCTGGAAAACCTAACCTTACTTATACTTTCCAATGGTAATCATATTAGTTATCAATATGTAGTAGACCTGCGTCAGTCCAGATATTCAAAAGCTTCATAGTTAAGTTTTGCCTTAGAGTCAATACAATTTATGCTCCAGAAAATTTATATATAGTGTAAATTAATAATTCATCACACTAAATCTAGAAAAAATTAGATTAAGTCTACCATTGGAAATTAAATGGTTTATATTTATAGGTAGAACTATAAGAACAATATTCATTTTTTTGTGTTAATGTAAAATGTGAAAAATAAAGTCAAAAAACTAACTAAATGAATATAGCTGTTGTCTAAAAAACAACGGATCAAAGACAAAAGAAAAACAGGGAAAATTAACATCAACCAAATTAGTTAGAAAACAACTCAGTGAAACATTATTAGTTTAGTAAAGCTTGACAAATAAAAGCGCCATAACAAAATGATTCCTCAAAAATTGCAACTAAAAAATTTCCTCAGTTATCACGAAGTAACTCTAGATTTTACAGGTCTGCACACTGCCTGTATTTGCGGACCTAACGGTGCAGGAAAATCTTCTCTACTAGAAGCGATCGCCTGGTCAATATGGGGAAATAGTCGTGCTGCTACCGAAGACGATATTATCAGTCTGGGAGAAAAAGAAGTACGGGTAGACTTTACATTTTCCACCCACGGTAACATCTACCGTGTCATTCGTGGTCGTCGTCGGGGTCAGTCACCAACTCTAGAATTTCAAGTTAATACAGGTTCCCAGTTTAAAAGTCTGACTCAAAAAGGTGTGAGAGCAACTCAACAAAGTATTATCGAACATCTTAAACTTGACTACGACACATTCGTAAATTCGGCATATTTGCGTCAAGGTAGGGCAGATGAATTTATGCTCAAACGTCCTAATGAACGAAAAGAAATTCTCGCCTCTCTCCTCAAACTTGACCAATATGACACTCTGGGAGAAAAAGCTAAAGATATTGCTCGGCAGTTTAAAGCAAAAGTCGAAATACTCGAACAAAGTCTAGAAGCGAACCAAAAACAACTCCAAGAAAAAGAAGCGATCGCTCAACAACAAACCAACCTGAAAGCAACTTTAGCTCAACTGCAAGAAAAACAAGAAACTGACAGACAACAACTCAAACAACTTCAAACCCAACAACATGAGCGCCAAACCTGGGAAAAACTACTGCAAGGTCAACAACAACAATACGATAAACTTGTGCAAGAATGTTATCGCCTCAAACAAGAACTAAAAACTACCCAACAACAACAAGACGAACTATTAGCAGTAGTAAAACAGGAAAATGAAATTAACGCTGGATATGCTAATTTCCAAAACCTACAAACTACCGAAGAAAATTTATCTGGCAAATTCAAAAAACACCAAAACGCTCTCAACCAAAGGCAACAACTCCAGGAAAAACAACGGCAACAACTCCAGGAAGTACAAAACAAAATTCAGCAATGTCGAGCGCAGTTAAATTCCCTCAAAGACCAGGAACAAGAAAACCTACATATTTTAAGTAAACGTGCTGATATTGAAATTGCTCTGACAAAATTACAAGCAGCACGAACAAAATTAAACGAACTAGATAACTTACAGGTAGAAATTACTCCCCTGCTGCAACAACGGCAAAAATTACAAACCGAACTCGAAAAGGGGCAGGCACGTTTGAGCGCTCGTTTAGAAGAACTTAATTCTAGAGTCTGTCAGCTACGACGAACTCAACAACAAAAGCAACCTCAACTCCAGGCAACCTTAGAGGAAGTAGTCACAGAAATTGCTCAACTAGAAAATAGACGGGTTTATCAAAAACGGGTGCGAGAAAAAGGTCAGGAAAGACATCAATTTCTCGAACGTTTAATTCGCAATAAAAAAGATTATGAAACCAGACTGGGGGAACTAGACCAAAAGTTACAATTATTAAATCAAGATCATAGTAATGGTAATGGTAAAGTTGCAGTCAAAGAATATCCACCTTGCCCCTTATGCGATCGCCCATTGGACGAACATCACTGGCATTTAGTAGTAGATAAACATCAAACTCAGCAAAAGGAAATTAGAGATTTGTTGTGGGTAGCGCGGGAACAACTGACTCTTTCTGAGCGAGAAATTCAGGTTTTGAGAACAGAATATCGACAAATAGACGAGGAGTTGGGAAAATATGATGAGTTGCGGGAGCGTCGGGGTGGTTTACAAGTTCAGTTGGATAATATTAAAAAGGATGAAAGTTTGTTGCAAGAGTTAGTAGAGGAAGTGGCAGAGGTTGAGCGATCGCTACATACGGGAGATTTTGCGGTTAATTTATATGCTGAAATTAGCACTTTAGAGGAGCAAATTCAAGAATTTAATTATGATGACCGGAGTCATAGTTTAGCGAGGGAAGAGGAAAAGAAATTAAGGTGGGCAGAAATTAAGTATGGGCAAATTAAAGATGCGGAGAACAAGTTAGGAAAAGTTCGCGGTCAGATGCCAGAAATTGAGGAGCAAATAGTTAGTTTGGAACAAGATTTGGAGCGACAGAAACAAACTTCTCAAGTACAACAACAAATTGTGATTATTGAGAGAGAAATTTCTGAGATTGGGTATGATTTAGATGAGCATAATAATGTTAGGTCGGAGTTAAGAAAGGCACAATTTTGGCTAACTAGAATTGAGAAATTACGTCAAGCTCAAAAACAATATCCTCAGTTAGTGGAAAGAATAAATGAATTAAAGGGAGTTATAGAAAATCGGCAGCAAGATTTAGCAGGAATTAAAGGTCAGATTTCCATTTTAAATCAACAGTTAGAACAAACTCCAAACCTGGATGAAAAAATTACTTATTTAGACAAAAAAATTCAAGACCGTCGTGGGCAGTTAGACGAACAGTTGGGAAGTTTAGGCAGAGTACAACAGCAGTTACAACATTTAGAAAATTTGCACGTTCAAAATAATCAACAATTGGAAGAATTACAAACTACAAAAAGACAATATAGAGTTTATCAGGAGTTAAGTTTGGCGTTTGGTAAAAAGGGAATTCAAGCATTAATGATTGAAAATATTTTACCTCAGTTAGAAGCAGAAACCAATCAAATTTTAGCAAGACTAAGTGCTAATCAATTGCACGTTCAATTTGTCACCCAAAAAGCTACAAAAGGAAGTAAGAAAAATTCTAAATGGATAGATACATTAGATATTTTAATTGCAGATACAAAAGGAACAAGACCTTATGAAACTTATTCGGGAGGAGAAGCTTTTCGAGTCAATTTTGCCATTCGTTTAGCCTTGTCAAAATTATTAGCGCAGCGTTCCGGTACTGCCTTACGAATGTTGATTATTGATGAAGGTTTTGGTACTCAAGATGCCGAGGGATGTGACAGATTAATTGCTGCTATTAATGCTATTGCTGCTGATTTTTCGTGTATTTTAACAGTGACTCATATTCCTCATTTTAAAGAAGCTTTTCAGGCGAGAATTGAAGTTAGTAAAACCGCCCAAGGTTCGCAAATTATGTTGTCTGTATAAAGAAGGAAGGAAGAAGGAAGAAGGAAGAAGGAAAGTACATGAGTCTATAGAGCGATATCTTGTGAGTTTTGGTCTTATCTAAACCGTATCAGACCACAAAGTAGGGACTTTGTATGCAAAGTCCCTAGCTTTATTTCGTGATTTGAAAAACAACAATCAGAAAAAAACCCGGTTTCTTGTTTGGGTGCGTAATATCATGTCCGACAGACTTGATATCATATCAAATCCAGTTCAATAGTTGTCCCTATCGACGATAGGAAGCAATCTCCGCGCACTCCTGAGATTGCTATCCGTT
The DNA here is from genome assembly GCF_050016015.1 of Dapis hubbardiae BLCC-M172. NCBI lineage: Bacteria > Bacillati > Cyanobacteriota > Cyanophyceae > Oscillatoriales > Microcoleaceae > Dapis > Dapis hubbardiae. The sequence continues at coordinate 33,979 of NZ_JBNHEQ010000181.1, read as the reverse complement.
CCGGAATGCTCCGCAAACCTTCCACTCCGTTCCAGTCGCAATGACATACCTGTAAATTTTTTCACCAACCTACTTATTAAGGGTGAAAAAACTGAATCACACTTATAGTGTGTAGATTCAGGTTTATCCTCGGTGGTACCCTGTAATAGTGTCAGAATATATTGAGTTAAAAATTTTTGGTCAGCAAGTGCGAAAATTGCGACAAGCAAAAGGACTTTCTCAAGAAAAGTTAGCTGAACTAGCAGGATTACACCGAAACTATATCGGTGGTATTGAGCGTGGAGAAAGAAATGTAGCACTTCTGAATATTCTCCGTTTGGCTAGAGCTTTAGAAGTATCACCGAGTAAATTGTTAGAGGGTATTCAATAAATGCTATCACCTTATGCGGGACTACCTGTAGAAGCGTGGGAAGCAAAAACACTAGAACTTATCAAACAACACCCTCTTAATTCTAATCAAATTTATGAATTAATTAATCAAGTTTGGCATGAAATTTTTGAATCTAATATTACAAGCTCTGCTTATAAAATAGGAGTAGATTTATTTCCTCGTCCTCAGATTATGGGATACTTTTTACATTAACTTATTCCTTTAGAATTAGCTAGGAAATATCCTAATATTTGGCGCAGAGAAGAGAATGATAATGAAAAATATATTGTTTGTCTAACTAATGAATACTACTCAATTGAGATGAAAACTTCCTCAAGCAAGCGTAGTATATATGGAAATCGTAGTTATGCTCAAAAAAGCACTACTAACAGTAGATTAAAAAAAAATAAATCTGGTTACTATTTAGCAATTAATTTTGAGAAATTTAATAGAAATAGCCCTGCTTCAGAAAGACCAAAAATTACTTTGGTAAGGTTTGGTTGGTTAGATCAAGATGATTGGCAGGATCAAGTAGCTGCTACAGGATAACAGGCAAGATTAAGTATAGATGTAGAACGTTACAAGCTATTAGAATTACCTTTATAAATCAAAAATTTAAAACAAGGATAATTGTTCTGCATCAACTTGTTTTTCTCTCAACAAATTCTCAATTCTATTAGCAGCAATTTCACAATAATCTGCTCTAATTTCAAACCCAATAAACTGCCGTTTTAAACTTAAAGGAACTACTGCTGTGGTACCCGAACCAAGAAACGGATCAAAAACAATTTCATTGGGATTTGAACAAGCTTGAATTATTCTAGAAATTACAGCAATAGGAAATTGAGCTGGATGAGGAGTTCTTTCTTTTGCTGCTCGGTTTTTCGCAATAACTTTGGGAAACTGCCAAACATCAGTAGGATTTTTTCCTTTGGGATTAACCTTTAATTTACCATTTTTTTTCTGATGAGGATATTTAACATTTGGGTCGCGAACTTCATCCAAATTAAATGTATATTGATCAGGATTTTTCACATACCAAAGAAACTTTTCATTTCTGGGATAAAAGAACTTTTTACCTGCTACTCCCGCTCCATAATTCCAAACAATTTATTGAATTAAATAAAAAGGAATTTTATCCCAAATTAAATAATAAATAGGAATGGCTTTAGCACGATTAGGAATTGATAAATATCCCAAGTTTAACCAAAAAGCTCCTGTATTTAGAGTAATCCTATAAATCTCTGATAGCCAGATATTACACCAAGACAAATATTCATCAATTGGCAAATTTTTCTCATAGTCTTTACCAATATTATATGGAGGGCTAGTCACTGTTAAATTAATCAAATCATCTGGAATTTTTGTCATTGCATCTAAGCAATCAAGTTGATAAATTAGAAAGTTATTAGTTTCGAAATAGGGTTTGCCTAATTCTTGATTAATTTCATTAACTAACATGATTTACTTTCATATTCCAAAAGTTTTCAGATCAATGAACCAAATTAAAAAAATGATAACTTTGTAGGGACGTTGCATGCAACGTCCCTACTTTATTTCGTGATTTGAAAAACAACAATCAGGGCAATAAACCCTGTTTCTTTTTTGGGCGTATAATATCAAGTCTCATTAATTAGCCATAATAAAAATGTTTTTATCTTTCAAATTACTCCCTATTCCCTATTCCCTACTCCCTGTTTTGATAACTGTCATAATAAATCACTGCCTCCTTTAATTTGCGCTTTTCCCAGTTAGCAATTTCCAACATAGGACGTTCGGTTTCCGTGAACTCTGTGACATAACCTAAACATAAATACGCTATTAATTCATTTTCTGGAGGAGCATTAAGAATAGTTTTTACCTCTTTTTCATCTAAAATACTTACCCAACCCACACCTATATTTTCAGCTCTAGCCATCAACCATAAGTTTTGAATTGCCAGACAAACACTGTACGGTCCAACTTTATCCGTACAGGTTTGACCTAAGACAGGATTAGGTGAGGGTTTATAGAAAACAGCAATATTAACGGGAGTGATATTTATTCCCGTACCAATCAATTGAAATTGATGAGGTAAAGGCCGATCTTTGAATATTTCTTTTGCTTTTTCATTTTCTCTTTCAAAAGACGCTTTGATTTTGGCCTTAATTGATGGGTCACGAATAATCACAAATTCCCAGGGTTGAGAAAAACCAACTGAAGGAGCGTGCAAAGCAGCAAATAGTAAATGCTCTATTATTGTATCAGGAATTTCTTTATTAATAAATTTTGCAACTGGTTCTGTTCGACGATGAACGATAATATCTGCAAGTATTTGACGTTCTTGTTCTGTAAAAATTCTACCTTTCATATTATTTACTTCCAATTATTGTATGATATTTTCTATCTGAAACTCAATTACTTAATAGAGTCTTCAAGTTGCTGCATATGTATATTCTCAACTATCTATCTAATTTATTCATTCTTGTTACTATACTTCCGTAGCCTAGGAAACCCTATAATCTTTGTATATCGTTATAATATTTGTATACTTTTAAACATATTTTGAAAAAAAATGACAAAACCAGGGAAGCTATCTGTGAATAAACAACCAAACGAACAATTTCAATTTGACTCTATTGATGCTGCACTAGCAGACATTAAAGCAGGTAAGTCTGTAGTAGTAGTCGATGATGAACATCGAGAAAATGAAGGAGATGTAATTTGTGCAGCTCAATTTGCTACTCCAGACATGATTAATTTTATGGCAGTAGAAGCTAGAGGTCTAATTTGTCTCTCATTGACAGGCGATCGCCTTGACGAATTAGATATTCCACTTATGGTTACTAAAAATACTGACAGTAACCAAACAGCTTTTACTGTCAGTATTGATGCTTCCCCACAGTTGGGAGTTTCTACAGGTATCTCAGCAGAAGACCGAGCGCGAACTATTCAAGCTGTGATTAACCCTACTACCAAACCGGAAGATTTACGTCGCCCTGGTCATGTCTTCCCCATTCGAGCTAAAGAAGGAGGAGTATTAAAACGAGCTGGTCATACAGAAGCTTCTGTTGACTTAGCTAGACTTGCAGGTTTATATCCAGCGGGGGTTATTTGTGAAATTCAAAACCCAGACGGTTCAATGGCAAGATTACCTCAATTAATAGAATATGCTCAAACTCATAATCTGAAATTGATCAGTATTGCTGATCTGATCAGTTATCGCATCAGACACGATCGCTTTGTTTACCGAGAAGCTATTGCAAAGTTACCATCCCAATTTGGTGAGTTCCAAATTTATGCTTACCGCAATACTCAAAATAATTCGGAACATGTAGCTATTGTTAAAGGCAACCCAGAAGAATTTCCGGAAAAAGATGTCATGGTGCGGGTACATTCTGAGTGTTTGACGGGAGATGCTTTCGGTTCCCTCCGTTGTGACTGTCGAATGCAACTGCAAGCAGCGATGAAAATGATTGAAAATGCTGGTGCGGGAGTCGTTGTCTATTTGCGACAAGAGGGTAGGGGAATAGGTTTAATTAATAAAATGAAAGCTTATTCATTGCAGGATCTAGGATTAGATACAGTCGAAGCTAATGAAAGATTAGGTTTTCCTGCTGATTTACGCAACTATGGTGTGGGAGCGCAAATATTAAATGATTTGGGTGTGAAGAAAATTCGTTTGATTACAAATAATCCCCGGAAAATCGCAGGTTTAAATGGTTATGGAATTGAAGTAGTAGATCGGCTTCCTTTGTTAATAGAAACAACAGATTATAATTCTGCTTATTTGGCGACTAAGGCGCAAAAATTAGGTCATATGTTGTTACGCAGTTATTTAGTGACAATTGCTATTGATTGGAATTATCAAAACACAGAAGGAAAATTTGCCGATAATTCTTATATTGCAAGTCTGAAAAATCCGTTTCAACAGCGCTATGAATATTTGGAAAAATTACGCAGTTTAATCAAAGAATATGATTTTCTGTTGCGGGAAGAAACTAGAGCAGTGGCAACAGCGGTTTTTGCTCAAGCACCTTTAATAGTTAATTTTGGTTTAGAAAAAGCTATCTTAACTACATCTGAATGGTATCAACAATCAAATCATCCTTATTTGGAGGCGATCGCCAAAGTATTAACAGAAATAGCTCAATGGGAAAATATTTTAAAATTGGAATTTCTCATCGCTTCTGGTGTCGATCCTATGACTACCTTACAAGGAAAACTGAAACGTCATAGTTTTGAAATTAATGAATTATCGACAGTTATGGAAAATTTAGAAACACAAAAAATTTACAGTTTGAAAATTTAGTGGTTTAGGAGAAGGAGACAGGAGACAGGAGTCAGGAGACAGAAGAAGGAGTCAGGAGACAGGAGTCAGGAGACAGAATTCTGGGTTGTCATTGCGAGGGGGGAAAACACGCTCAAGTTTATTCTTGGCATTTTCACCCCCCGAAGCAATCTCGCCTTACCCCTGAGATTGCTATCCGTTCCGGAATGCTCCGCAAACCTTCCACTCCGTTGCAGTCGCAATGACTACTGAAGGAAAGAGTGCTTTTTTTGGAAAATGTCCCTATCGAGGGGGTGGGAAAAAGAAGAAGGAGTCAGGAGACAGGAGACAGAATGGAAGAAGGAGTCAGGAGACAGGAGACAGGAGTCAGAATGGAAGAAGGAGATGAAAGTGTCCCTATCGAGGGGGGTGGGAAACACGCTCAAGTCTCTGGTGGGAATTTTTACCCCCCGAAGCAATCTCGCCTTAGCCCTGAGATTGCTATCCGTTCCGGAATGCTCCGCAAACCTTCCACTCCGTTGCAGTCGCAATGACTACTGACTATGTAGTGCTTTTTTTGGCAGAGGTAAAAATGTCCCTATCGAGGGGGGTGGGAAACACGCTCAAGTTTATGGTGGGAATTTTCACCCCCCCAAGCAATCCCAATACCACGAGATTGCTTTCCTGACGGAATGCTCCGCAAACGCTATCGCTTGCTATCGCAAAGCTGCGCTAACGCAATGACAGAAATACGTTTTTTGCCTCCTTAAGAACTTTATATTATATTTCAAACTTCAAACTATTTCCAGGTACAAATCTTTCCACTCCAAATTCATACTATTAATTAAATTAATTTTTTTCTGTCGAGAACCAGCTTTAATCTGTTTTTCACGAGCGATCGCTTCGGAAGGATTTTCATACATTTCAAAATAAACTAATTTATTAATATTATATTTTTTGGTAAATCCTTCTACTAATTTTGACTTATGTTCATAAACTCTCCTGATTAAATCGTTGGTTACACCTGTATAAAGGACAGTGTTACGCTTATTAGTCATTATGTAAATATAATATTCTTTTGTCATAAAGTATTGCTTAAAAAATGGAGGATTTTATAATTATAAAATATCAAACAATCCCTTGTCATTCCGCCAAGTTACAGGAGATTGCAATGTAGGGACGTTGCATTCAACATCCCTACAAGTTCAGGATGTCAGAATTGCTTGAATTACTAAAGCTTCCATTCTAATAGCTGTGAACATCCAAGTAATAGCTAGAGAAAGCTGAATAATCCCTAACACCAGTCCGATAACTTTGAGAATTGATGGCTTCAATACCTTGAGAATTTGACGGGCATAGAGCATACTAAGTAGGTTAAGTACCATCACTACCACTAACATTCCCAAAACCAAAACTTCATTGCCTGCTACCTTCTTAAGAATAGACATGATCAGCATGACTATGGCAATTCCGTAGGGGGTCAATATTGTCGGAAAAATTAAGGGAGTAACAACTAAATCAAGGGATGGATTTTCTGGAGGAGATGGGGGCGGAGCCGCCGAGCCATATTGCGCCATTACCATGCTCAGTGCTACTAAAAACAGTACAATTCCTGCTGCCATCATTAGAGCTGAAATAGGAATTCCATATTTATCCAGTATTCCTATACCGAAAAGGGCAGTCAAAATTACAACTAAGGTCGAAATCCAAAACCCACGAAATGCCATTTTCTTTCGGAGTGTGTCGTCAGCATTGGCAGTCAGACTCACAAAGGTAGGTACAATTTTGAGAGGCCCAATAGTCAAAAAGAAGATGGTAAATACAGAAGAAATGCCTCCTTCTTTAGTCATACTGATATATTCGCGTATAAGTATACCATCGACATCTTCAACTGCTGAAGCTGTTGCTATTGGGGTATGGGAGAAAACAATTATTACCAGCAGGCTACAGACTACCAGTAAAGAAATCATCGGGTGGGAGGCGATCGCCCTGAAGATATTGAGAGGTTGTCGTGTTTGTCTAGATTGTCTCATAAGTTTTTCTATAATAGCTAACTTTTCTTCTGTATATAAATATATGGCTAGAGAATATTATAGGAAGTGTCAAACTTGACTGATAAGTTCAATAGTAGGGGCGGGTTCCACTAAAAATATTGACATTTCCCCAATAAATTAAATAAACCCGCCCCCAAATAACAGCATTGACAACCGTAGAACTTTTGTCTAGGTTGAAAATGAATATTGTGTTTCAGCAACTCGGAAGACCTCTCCCCCGACCCCTCTCCTGCTCTTGAGAGGGGAGAAAACCCCCCCCAACACTAGCAGGGAAGGGGGTTGGGGGGTTAGGTTTTTCAACCCACATTTTCAAGCTTGACACAGCACTACGCCTGACTTGGCTTTCATTCTGACTCCTGACTCCTGACTCCTGGTTAAAGCTATACTAAAAAAAATCAAACTTAACCTCTTTATCTATGAACATTAATCGTCGAGAATTCCTCCTATTTCTGGGAGCAAGTGCTGGAACATTTACCCTGAGTTCCTGTCAACAAAAATCTTCTACTTCACTCACCCAAACATCTCCCGTCAGTACCAATTCAACCAACAATATTAACTTCCAACCAGTCAAAAGCCCAATGCCTTTGGCAACCACTAATCAAGAATTCAAAATAGATGATTATACCACATACGAAGTAGTAGATGATTTAGTAATTCCAGAAGGTTTTACCTACGATATTATAGGTTCTTGGGGTGATAAAATAGGAGATTCCCGTTTTGGCTACAATAATGACTATCTTTCCTATATTGAAACCGGAGAAAACGAAGGATTATTAACCATAAACTTTGAATATATTAGCCCCTTAACTTGGATAACAAGTTATGAAAAAGTTATTGGTAAATCTCTGCCATTTTTAGAGATAGCAGCAGCATTTCAGTCAGCAGTAAAATCTGGTGTTAATACTCAAGAATTATTAGATAAAAGTTCTCTGAAAAAACAAATAATTACAATTGCTAAAGAGGCAATGATCGATATGGGAATAGGTGTTATTTCTATTCGTCGCGAACCCGATGGAAAATGGGTAAGAACAAACTCAAAATTTGACCGCCGAATAACAGGAATTTCAGGATTAGAAGACGGGCGTTATTTAAAATCAACAGGACCCGCAGTGGCAGTATTTAATAAAAAAGGTAAAGGTTATGACGATAAATTAGGCGATAAGATTATCGGTAGTTTTGCTAATTGTGCAGGTGGTACTACACCCTGGGGAACAGTCTTTAGCGCCGAAGAAAATTTTCAAGCTTATGTAATTGAAGCAGTTTATTCTGATGGTACTTCTGTTGATCCCACTCAAGGAAATTCTGTATTTATTGGTCAAGAAGGAGTAGTTGGTCTCGGAAGTGCATTTGGTTTAGCAGGTAATAAATATGGTTGGATGGTAGAAGTAGACCCAACTAACCCTGATGACTATGGTACAAAACATACTTGGTTGGGTCGTTATCGCCACGAAGCAGTCGGTATTAGAGCAGAAGCAAATCAACCTTTAGCCTTTTATTCAGGATGCGATCGCCGTAGCGGTCATCTATATAAGTTTGTCAGTAAGGATATTGTCAAAGACCCCACAGACAAATCTAACTCTCAACTATTGACAAATGGAATGTTATATGGTGCGAAATTTAATTCCGATGGAACAGGTAGTTGGATTCCATTAAAAGAAGATACTCCCATTAATCCAGATTTACCAAGTGTCCATGTTAACGGTATGATTAATTTGCCCCAAAGACCAGAAGGTGGTAGCTTCAAAGCCACAAAAGATAGAGAAATAGAAGCTTTTAAACAAAAATATAAAACTCTGGGGGACTTATACGAAGGAGACCCCGAAGCAAAACAAGGGACAATTCTCATAGATGCTCATTTAGCTGCCAATGCTGCTGGCGTTACTTGTGCTGCTCGTCCCGAAGATACTCAAGTTGCTAAAGATGGCAGTTTATTTATTGCCTTTACTTCTGGATATCCCAGTAGTTCTGATGGTAGTCCAGACAAACGTATATTTAAAGGTCCAGATGGTGCAGCTTATGAATATGGCTGGATAATGCGTTTAGTTGAAGACGGCGATCGCCCAGATGCTATGACATTTCGTTGGCAAATGTTTGCTACAGGAGGAGAACCAACAGATGGTGGACTAGGATTTTCTAATCCTGACAACCTAGAGTTTGACCCACAGGGTAATCTCTGGATGGTGACAGATATGAGTACCAGCAAACATAACAAAGCAGTACCGGAAAATCGAATGGGTAAGGATGACAAACCAATGAACCAGTCAAGTCTATGTGGTTTATTTGGCAATAATTCTATCTGGTATATTCCTACCTCCGGTCCTAATGCTGGTGAAGCTTATTTATTTGGCATTGGACCAACAGAAACTGAAACTTGTGGGCCGTTTTTTACGAAAGATGGGAAAACTTTATTTCTGGCCATTCAGCATCCTGGAGAATATAGTGGCATTCGTCAAAATATGGCCTCAGAAACTCGTCAGTTTGCCATGAAAACAACAGATGGTTCAGATTTTATGCAAAATCGTACAGTTCCCATGGGTTCTAACTGGCCGACTAAAAAAGTTAACGATCCTCCGAAACCTTCAGTAGTAGCTATTCGTCGCTTAGATTCAACACCGATTATCTAGGGTTTATGGAGTCTGGAGTCGTAGGGGCGTTTGCGGAGCATTCCGGAACGGAAATGGCCATGTGCTAACGCAAAGCTCCGCTTTATATGTCGCTCCGCGTTAACGGAGTTGTGCGATAGCAAAACGCCCCTACAGGTGTTAGGGGAATTACATTGTATTCTCTGAAGAATTGTCCCTTGATTTTTCTACAATCATTCTGCCCAAAATGCTAACTTTTTGCAGTGACAGACTGAAAAGCTGGCACTTTTTTCGACTCCAAAATTCTCAAGCCTTTATCTGTAAATACTTTAAGCTATATAAGCAAGCCCTACCTAATAAAAATTTAGAAACTGAAAAACGATAAATTAGTTGTTAACTGGTGATTAGATAAAATTAAATTGTTTTCAAATTTACTTAATTATTTTAATTTCATATTTAACTAGCAGTTATTCCAATCCTTTCCTCTATTAGTTTTTGGCTTGTTTGCTGAAAAAATACTCAAAAAATTTAGGTTGCAAATTGTCAAATTAGGTGTAGAATTTGCGACGAGAGTGCAACTTTTACTAATCAAGCAAAATATAATTTCTAATGTAACATTGTAAACTCATCATTAAAGAAATAGTATATATAGACAAATTAACTAAATTGTGATATAGAGAAGGGAATAATGCTTGAGCTGTGTGTAAATCAATTCTCACGCCTTCCTCAAAGGGTGGAAATTAAATTACAGCAACGCTTAATCACTAAACCAGTCTCTAAAACTGTCAAACTACCTTGAAAATAGGCCATTTAAAACTTAGAAGCCTGAAAAAAATATTTAAGACTTAATATTATCTGTCTTTATTTTGCAAAGCAAAGAAATAACTGTAGTCTTGATTATTCCTTAAAAGCAGACTAATTTAAGTCTAGATTTATTTAGTAATCCATACTTCAATAATATGGCTAAACGATAAATCTAAAGTCGTAACCAAAATTTAGAATATGGTGCCGATTGAAAAAATGTTATTAAGGTTATGTTGAGCAAAATCAAGTTAGGTATTACCTAGCTTATTCCAAATTGGTGTGAGGATTGGTAAAAATATGAAAAAACTTATCTGGAACACTTTTAAACACAGCCCTAGTGTTTTGAGTGTGGCATTATTAATGGCAGGCTCGGCGATCGCTGCTGAGACTCCTTTACAAAATGTAGGAACCGATGAAGGTTCTGTAAATCAGAACTTAGCCCAAGGTCCGATTGAGATTGCTCAAGCTTTTGATAGTCGGCCAATGCCAATGGATGACCCCTCACTGGCACCAGTAGGGGTATCAGATTTGGATAATGGAGAGTACATGGATCAGGTGACATCCGTGACTCAGTTATCTGATGTACAACCTACCGACTGGGCCTTCCAAGCTCTGCAATCCTTGGTAGAGCGTTATGGTTGTATTGCAGGTTATCCTGATGGGACTTACAAAGGAAATCGGGCAATGACCCGTTTTGAGTTTGCCGCAGGTTTGAATGCTTGTTTAGATAGAATCACAGAATTAATTGCTGCTGCAACTACGAATTTAGTAACTAGGGAAGACTTAGCCGTTTTACAAAGACTACAAGAAGAGTTCGCTGCAGAATTAGCTGCTTTACGGGGACGAGTTGATTCTTTAGAGGCCAGAACAGCAGAATTAGAAGCCAATCAATTCTCTACTACAACAAAACTTAATGGAGAAGTATTATTCTGGTTGAGTGATACCTGGGGAGAAAGAGCTGCAGGTCGTGGAGTAGCAAAGAGTGATGAGGACAAAACGGAGACTTCTTTTGCTTATCGGGTTCGTTTAAACTTTGATACCAGTTTTACTGGGAAAGACCGTTTGAGAACTCGCTTACAAGCTCGTAACGTTCCGAATTATAGCGATCGAGATTTGACGAATACTTTGATGACTCGCCTCGCTACAGATGATGATTTAGATGATGATTTTGAGCTCGATAAGTTGGCCTATCGTTTTCCTTTACTAGATGGTAAAGGTGAAATAGAATTAGCGGCTAATGGCTATGGTCTTGACGACTTCATTGGACCTATTACACCTTTTGATAGTAGTGGTAGTGGTTCAATTTCTAGATTTGGACGATTTAACCCTATTTACTATCGTTCTCCTTCTGATACTGGTGTTAAATTTGCTTACGCCTTTAATGATGCAATTCAGTTAACTGTAGGTTATGCTGCACCAGATGCAGAAGACCCTCGAGAAGGCAGAGGTGTTTTTAATGGTGGATTTAGTGGATTTGGCCAGTTTACGATTGAACCAAATGAAAATCTAGCTTTTCAAGTAGGTTATGTTCGTACCTTCCATCCCAAAAACGATGTTAACCTAACCGGAAGTACAGGTAGTTTTAAAGCCAGAGATCCTTTTGATGGCACACGAACTAGCGCAGATAGCATCAACTTTGAGGCTCAATGGAAAATTACTGATGGCTTTCAAATAGGTGGTTGGGCTGGTACATTATTTGCTCGGCCTGAAGATGACAGTGATACAGATGATATCACCATTCTTACTGGTGCTTTGACCTTAGCTTTCCCAGACTTACTCAAAGAAGGTAGTTTGGGTGGTATTATTGTTGGTGTACCACCGATTGTTACTGATGGTGGTGATGATGATGATTTGAAAGACGATGATACTTCTATACACATTGAGGTAATTTATCGCTTCCAAATGAATGACAATATTGCCATTACTCCTGGTTTATTTGTGATTACAAATCCTAATCACATTGAGGATAATGATACTCTTTGGGTAGGTACAATACGAACTCAATTCAGATTCTAGATTTTTGGCTTGAGGGTAGAAAATTAAATAGCAGTTGTAAGCATTCAGTCGTTAGTAGTAAGTAGTTAGCCAGAGAGTAACTCAGATGCAAGGAATGCTTACCTGTTTTATTCATACATCTCCTTTGGTGTAGCGTCCTAGTTTCTCATTAACTGATAGGTGAATGGTGAATAGTAGTGAGTCTTGAATATACCAGACCTTAATTCTGAAGATTTTTTCAAGACTTTGATTATTGAATTGTTCATTACCTAATAAATTACTAAACAAACTACTTTATATACCCTTTAGCTAGCCTCTAGGAGTGCTAATTAAAAGTTGAGGGGTTATATCTAGGGATTTTTTTCAAATTTTCAACTTATTGGTCATTAAAAACTTAAGAATATCTCAATTTATATCAAAAATCCTAATATTCAAGATAGTTGCACTATGCTGCAAGAGGTGCTAACCTGTCTGGTAAAAAAATATGACTGTGCTTAGTTTGTATAACCCTTTAACAAAATAACTTACTTGGGGATGGTTCTGATGGATTTGTTAGATGTATATGTCTGATTCTATCTTTGCTAGGATAGGCTTCGGGTAAAAACTACTAGGAATATTTCCATATCATATTATCTAGCATGAACTCTAGTGTGCTTATTTCATAGTATCTGCTTAGAAAATTGAGGAACTTAATCCCCCAGTAACGGATGTAATTTTCATTTTTAAAGATAATGGATAATTACCTCCGGCATAAACTGTAACTGAATTGAATATAAGGAATTCTGATTAATTGATAATGAACAATGAATAATGGAGAGTGGATCATAACAACTCTCTTCTTATATCAATATATACATTGAAACGGAGAGGCAATAAAGCGGAATTGATTAATTATCAATTATCCATTATCCATTGGTAAATAGCTATTTAAAAGTTTAACTTTCAGCTAAGTTAAACTTAGCTTATAGCACTATCAATGTTAAAAAATCAATTGGAACAATCAACAGTTCAATCTACTCTAAACAGTAGGGTTGTTGATAAAAGGCACAATAGTTTCCTAGTTTAATTAAAAGGTGTGAGGAGAGATCGATAATGACAAAAATAATCTTGAATGTTCTTAAGCAAACTCCTGGTACGTTCAGTCTAGCTGCCTTATTAATCGCTAATTCTGCTTTAGCTAATCAGGTTTCTGTAGAACAACTGGCTAATGCTCAAAATACTAATACTAATACTACTAATACAACTACTCAGTTACCTGTAGAAGCCCAAAATGATGCTCCCTCAGAGGAGGTAGAAGTACCAGGAGATAGTCGCTTGCAAAAACTGAAAGACCCCTCCTTACAAATTCCAGGATCTGAGTTAGAACAAGCTGACCCTATGGGACAGGTAACATCTGTGTCTCAGTTGTCAGATGTACAACCCACTGATTGGGCTTTCCAAGCTTTACAATCTCTAGTAGAGCGTTACGGTTGTATTGTAGGTTATCCAGATGGTACTTACAAAGGAAATCGGGCAATGACCCGTTATGAGTTTGCAGCAGGTTTAAATGCTTGTTTAGATAGAATTACAGAGTTAATTGCTGCTGCAACTGCAGATTTAGTAACTCGTGATGATTTAGCTGTCCTGCAACGACTGCAAGAGGAGTTTGCGGTAGAACTAGCAGAGTTAGGTGGTCGTGTTGATGCCCTAGAAGCCAGAACTGCAGAACTTGAAGCAAATCAATTCTCTACAACTACTAAGCTTAATGGTGAAGTTCTCTTTTGGCTGACTGATACCTTTGGAGAACGAGCAGGAGCGCGTGGGACAGAAAGGAGTGAAAACGATAGAACCGAAACTGCATTAGGTTATCGGGTTCGTTTAAACTTTGATACCAGCTTTACGGGTAAAGACCGCCTCAGAACTCGTTTACAAGCAAGAGATGTTCCTAACTGGAGTGGTCGGGATTTAACTAATACTCTAATGACCAGATTGGGTACCGATCAAAGCAATCCAGATGATACGGTCGTTCTAGATAATTTGGTCTACGAATTTCCAGTGCTCAACGAGAAAGGTATGGTGATGGTCGGTCTTAATTCTATAGACCTTGATGATTTTATGCCTGTACTCAATCCGTTTCAGAGTAGTGGTGGGGGTTCTGTTTCCCGGTTTGGAAGATACAACCCAACTTTTTACCGTGGACCTGCGGATAAAGGCATAAGTCTTCAATACGCCTTTAACGATACATTCACGGTGACAGGAGGTTATGCCGCACCAGAATCGGAAGATCCGAGGGAGGGTAGAGGTTTATTTAATGGTTCATTTAGTGGTTTTGGCCAGGTCTTGGTTGACCTAAATGATAGTTTAGCTTTTAACATCGGTTATGTGCGGAACTACTTTATTAAGGATGATGTTAACTTAACTGGAAGTACGGGTAGTTTTACAGCAAGAGATCCTTTTGATGGTGTTCCCACGACTGCGGATCAACTAGGTTTTGAAGCTCAATGGAAGCTCAACGAGCATATTCAAATTGGTGGTTGGTTTGGTGCAACTTGGGCACGACCAGAAGAGAATAATGACGATGATGATGATATTACGATTATCAATGGTGCCTTGACCATAGCGTTTCCGGACTTGTTTAAGGATGGTAGTTTAGGGGGAATTCTTGTTGGTGTACCACCAATTATTACTGATGGTGGTGATGATGATGAATTGAAGGACCCAGATACTTCGGTACATATTGAGGTATTCTATCGTTATGCAGTGAATGATTTTATTGCGATTACTCCTGCTTTGTTTGTGATTACTAATCCTAATCACGATGAGAATAATGAGACTCTCTGGGTAGGTAGTGTGAGAACTCAATTCAGATTCTAGAAAATTAGGTTAATTAACTGCAAATAAAAGTAGGGAAAAAATAAATCATCTTTTTTCCCTACTTTTTTTATATTAATACTAAATCCGGTTGAGACAGAAGCTTTATTCTGAAGATTTATCAAAGTAGGGGTTCGGTCTCCAAACCCCTACAGAGGACTAATATCATGTCCGGATAATTAGGGCTTGCTGATTAAATATAAAAGCATTAACAGATAAAGGTTTTAGCCTTTAATGGTCTTTCATGCATTACAAGGTTTTCGTTCTAAGGGACTCAAAAAGTTAGGATTTTAGGTTGACTCATGGCTGAAAAATCAAGGGATAAGTCTTGCTCCTGTCTCCTCTAAATTACCCATTCCTCCTGACTCCTGACTCCTGGCTCCTGACTCCTACCCCTACCAAAAAGACTTTTTCAGCAAACCGTAATTAGTGATGAACAAATTTTCTGTTTCCTATTATCCTGTATCATCCCTGTTGCCTGTTGCCTGTTGCCTGTTGCCTATTCCCTAGCGCTACGCGCTATAACTGATAACTGATTCAAGGCATACGCCAAACTTTGATTGTTTGATCTAGACTGCCACTGACTAAAGTTTTGCCATCGGGAGTAATAGCAAGAGAACTTATTGTTTCTGAATGACCAAAAAATGTCTGTAATTTTTCTTCGGTAATTGTATTCCAAATAGTAATTTTGTCACCACCACTAACTATTGTTCGGCTATCAGCACTAAAAACAACAGCCTTAACTGCACCTGCTTTAACTGCATCTGTAGTTGGTGTAATTATACTTTCCTCTTCTCCTGTATACAAATCCCAGATTCTAATGGTTCCATCTTCACTCCCACTAGCTAAGGTTTGATTATTTGGACTGATGGCGATAGCATTAACTGCCTGGGTATGTCCTTCTAAAGTTTGTCTGCGAATACCTGTACTCAGATTCCACAGTCTAATAGTACCATCTTCACTACCGCTAACTAAAATGGTGCCATCCCGGCTAAAGGCTAGAGCTTTTACTTCATATTCCTTATCTGGTATACGAGTAAGTATTCGACTACCTGTTTTGAGGTTCCACAACTTCATTAAGCGATCGCTACCAACACTTGCTAATGTCTGTCCATCAGGACTAATAGCAATTGAATTTACTTGACCATCGTGAGCTGGAATCTCTTTTGATAGATTACCACTTTTGATATCCCATATCTTAATATTTTTGTCTGCACTGCCACTTACCAATATTTCACCATTAGGACTTATTGCGAGAGTAGTTATTTTATCTGTATGAGCATCTCGAATATTCCTTTTTAGTTCCCCAGTTTTGAGGTTCCAAATTTTGATGGTATTTAAGCTACCACTGACTAAAGTTTGACCATCTGGTGTTAGGGCGATCGCATTTACTTCTCCGAGATAACCATTTAAGTTTTTTTGTAAAAATCGACTACTGTTTAAACCTCGCAATAAAAAAACTGGATGACTAGGAAACATTCCGTAGCGCCAAAAGCCATAAAATTGAGAACTTGCTGCTGCTAATAGTAACATTGTCAACCCTACTATTAGGTTATTTATGAACTTAATTCTTGACTTATTAGATATTTTTGTACTTGTTTTTGTTTTGAATTTTGTCTTAACTTTATGTCTAGTTTGAGTTTTGTCTGTTGGTAGTTTTGTATTTTCTCTACTTGAACGACCTGGTTGAGCAGGAGTAGAAATACGAGAATTATCAGTTGGACTATTTTCTGTGTCTAGTTCTGCCAGACACTGCAAAATTATCGCTGGCCTTTGAGGTCTATTGCCAGGAGTCAATGCCATTAAATAATCTATGATTTTTTTAAATTCTGTTGATACTTGAGGGGCATATTTGTGCCATTGAAGCTTTCCAGAGCGTGGATTTTCTGGAAAAGCTGTTGGGGGTTTACCTGTTAATAAATAGACAAAAGTACGTCCTAAAGCAAAAAAATCTGATTGAGGTACTGCTTTGCCATTGCTTTGCTCTGGAGCTGTATACCCTGGTGAGACAATCCCTGTAACATTTTGGCCTTGACCTACTTTCACCAAGTAGGTATCTGATACCTCTCTCACAGTGCCAAAGTCTATCAGCACCAACTGGCCATTTTGCCTCCGCATGATATTGTGGGGCTTAATATCCCGATGGAAATAATTCTGCTGATGAACTTTGTCCAATATTGTCGATAATTGTGTTAGCCAATCTACTGCTTGAGTTTGATTTATTGGCCTATGGCGACGACTTTTCATCCAATCCATCAAATTGGAGCCGTCAATAAATTCCATTACTAGGCAGTGTAGAGGCTCTTCACTGTCTGCTGGGAAGAATGTAAAATATCCATCATCTTCTATTTTCGGAATCCCAGGATTTCGTAAACTGATAAGTACCTGTGCTTCCTGTTGAAACAGAGAGATAGCTTTCGGATGACTTTTCAGTAATACTTTGAGAACTTTTTGTACCCCTTTATCTTCTACAAGATAAGTTTTGCCAAAACCTCCCCCCCCTAGAGGTTTGATAATACGATATCGATTTTGCAGTAGCAATTCAGAGCCACATTGGCAACAGGTACGTTTACCAGCATTTAATGGATCGGAGGGGTTGGGGCAATTGGGATTGAGGCAGTAACTCACAGAAGCCAGATACCCAGATTTCTATAGCTTTGCTATATTACACTATAGCTTGAAGTGGTTGAATTTTACACTCTTACTACAATATTATTAATTTTTGCAGATTTTTTTGAGTTTAATAAAGGTATTTTTATAGAAATAGTTAAAACAATCTATTTTTTATAATTTTAGGTTCCAACCAGCGATCGCCATACAACTCCATCCTACTATAAATGCTACTCCACCTATGGGTGCAATGGCTCCTAACCATTTTATCCCGCTTAGACTCAGGACATATAAACTACCAGAAAAAAATGCTATTCCGGCAATAAAGGCATATCCAGCAATGACCATTAAAGATTGGGGTAGCTCTTCTATTGTTAATAGAAAGGCTACCATTAATAATGCTAAGGAATGGTACATTTGTAGACGAGCGCCTGTCTGAAAAATATCTAGGGAATATTGAGTTAGCTTTTGTTTCAAAGCGTGAGCAGCTAAAACACCAGCTACTACAGATAAACCTCCTAGCATAGATGCTATTACTAAGAAAATTTTAGTCATCATTTTTTTACTCCTTAATATCATATAGCAATCCTCCGCATATTCGTGGCAAAAATCTTACTGCTTTTAAGAGTTTCAAATTTTTTATTTACTTTTTAATTTATCACAACCTATTTAGGATTGCTATAGTAATTCTACTCTCAGCTATGAACTATCATCTTTGGGATTTTTATCTCAGTTTCTGGGTTTCACATTTTATGCTTTCAGCGATTAACAATTTTCATGTTGCGACTGCCTTTGGTAGAGCATGAAAAAGGGAAAATAATTAATAATTATTAATTATTTCTACTTTCAAGCCTCCCCTTTTAATTTAAGGGAAAAAAAAGTGCTAGGATATTTCCTTATCTTCAATTCCGTAACGGTTTTAACCAGAGGTAATTATCAATTATCCATTATTCATTAATGAACTCTTTTTCCCAGGCAGAGGGTTGACGACAAAGTGAATATTTTTTTTTATTATTAAGTGGAGAATTTCAACCTGAATTATTTAGTTATTAATTATCAATTATTTGGATATTTTTTCAGGTCCAAACAATTCTAAAACTCCTATTTTTTTTAGTTAAATCATAACTTCCTCTACTCATAATTTTCATATTCTAGTTACTCGACCTCTTAAAATTTGACTGGCAAAATAAGTAAATTGCTATGTATTTTTGGTATACTGAGGATATAATTCAACCAAAATGTTTATTACTTACCGAAAAATCAAGGTTGAAAGCCTCTCTTTTCAAGGAGAAAAAAAGAAAAAAATTTCCTTTAAATCAATCCTTCTATCACAGAAGAGGTCATTTCAGTTATCAGTTATCAGTTATCAGTACCTCTGCAATAAGGAGTCTTGACATTAAGGAATAGTCTCTTTTTTTATCTCTTTAAAAAGGGAGGCACATACCCACAATTTTTCGGTAATAATTAATAATTAATAATTAATTATTTACGCACTGCTTCTAGTAAACGAGAATAATAGAAACTGGTGCTGGTCATTGTTTTTCTTTGGATAGAAAAACCATTACTTTCAATAATTTTGATAATATCTGCTTCTTGATGCTGATAAGCACGAGTAGTTTTGCTTGGACCAGGAAATAATTCTCCTACTTTTTTCAATATAGTTAAAGCTAAAGTTTTTGGGGCAAAACTAATAATTAACCGTGACTCTGCTAGAGATATTAAATGATTAATCATAGCTGCAATTTGGTCTTGAGGATAATGGATCAAAACATCTAAACAAACAACTGTATGATACTTACCACTTAAAGCTTCTAAGTCTTGAGCCACAAAATTAATATTATCTATACTGATTAAACTAGATTTCGCACGCTGATAAGCCTCGGATACCATTTTTTCTGAGATATCACTACCATAAATAATTGATCCAGCTTGAGCTAAGGGAATACTTAAACTACCAACCCCACAACCAGCATCACATATTGATAAGCCTGATAAATTATCATCTGCTTGTAGCCAACTGAGAACTGTATCAACGGTTTGCTGATGTCCTTTCCTAATATCTAACTGTACCTTGTTTACTTGACCATCCCCATAAATTCTGCGCCATCGGTCAAAACCAGTTGAATTAAAATAATCTCTGACAATAGTTTTATCGTCTGTTTTTGTCATTTCTCTTCTTAATGTTATAGTGATTCTCAAGCAAGCTTACAAAACTTTATATTACATCAAAGTTGGCTTTGATATGACCAATTCCTAATAAGTAGCCCATCAACTGGGGTACTAAAAACTGGACTTGATTATTATGCCTTACTTCGGAGCAAAAAAAATTGTCACCATTAAAATTTGATTGCCCAACTCAGTTCTGAGAAATGCTCAACAGACTAAGTTTATTGACTTTTATTACTATAACCTGTATAATTAATACTCTTTTACCAGCTCAGGCCGAAAAGTTGCGAGTTGGTGTAGCTGGATCGCCTCCTTTTGTAATTCAGGATAATTTTTTCCAAGGTATTAGTGTTGAAATTTGGCAAGAACTAGCTCTATCGGAAGAACTAGAGTACGAATTTATCCCACAAGATAGTGTGGCTAGTAGTATTGACAGTATAACTAAAGGAGAACTAGATGTTATTATTGGGCCGATAAGTATAACTTCCGATCGCTTAGAATTAGAAAAAGTTACTTTTACTCAACCCTATTTTCTTGCCAATATTGGTTTGTTAATTACTGCTGAGAGACCTACTGTCTGGAGTAGAATTAGACCTTTTTTTGGCCTGGCTTTTATTTCTTCAGTTTGTTTATTAATAGTTCTATTATTTATAGTGGGTAATCTTTTGTGGTTAGCTGAAAGACGGCAAAACACTGAACAATTTCCTAAAGATTATTGGCATGGAGTGGGTAATGGTATGTGGTTTGCTGTGGTAACTTTAACTACGGTGGGATATGGCGATCGTACTCCAATTACTAAAGCTGGGCGTATTATTGCTGGGGTATGGATGGTTGTTACTATGGTGACAGTTTCTTCTCTGACTGCTGGTATAGCTACTACTTTAACTCTTTCTTTGTCTAATCAAAGAGTTGTAGAGTTTAGTTCTCCTGAAGATATTAAGGATGCTAGAATTTCGGTAGTTAAAGGTTCTACTGGAGAAAGATGGGCAGAGTTTTATGGAGCGCGTATTAGTCAGACTGAGAGTTTGATAGATGCAATTAATTTACTCAAGTCAGATGAGGTGGATGGTGTGGTTTTTGATGTTCCTGCTCTTCAGTATTATTTACATAATCATCCTAAAGAACGTTTGAAGTTATCTCCAGTTTATTTTGCTAGTGAAGCTTATGGTTTTATTATTTCTCCTGATCGCCCTTTTCTCAACAATATTAATATTAAAATTTTAGAAATGAAGGAAAATGGCAAGATTAAGGAGATAAAGTCTAAGTGGTTATCTTATTCTAAGAGGAAGAGAATAGGGAGCATTGATTAATTGATAATTGATAATTGATAATTGATAATTCTTTCAAGGAAAACCAAGAGGATTGAAGAGAAATATCCTAGCACTTTTTTTCTCTTGAAATAGAAGGCTTTATACCTTAATTTTTCGGTAAAAATAGGAATAATATACACTCTAATTTTTATTACCTGTAAATGAATGATATTCTTCTGTGCTAGACACAGATTTTGCCACGGATAGCTCACAATAGTTTTGCCACGGATGAACGGATTATTAAGCAGTTTTATCTTGATTATAGTCTAGATTAAATAAAGCATTAATTAACCATGATCGAAAAGTTTTATTATCTGTAAATTGACGATATTC
>NZ_JBNHEQ010000181.1:11474-12556 GCF_050016015.1 Dapis hubbardiae BLCC-M172 | reverse complement strand
AGCATTAATTAACCATGATCGAAAAGTTTTATTATCTGTAAATTGACGATATTCTGCTGTATTAGACAGGGATTTTACTACGGATAGCTCACACAGATTTTGCCAGGGATGACGGATTATTAAGCGCTTTTATCTCCCTCGTAGTCAAGATTAAATAGAGTATTAATTAACCATGATCGAAAAGTTTTATTATCTGTAAATTGACGATATTCTTCTGTGCTAGACAAGGATTTTGCCACGGATGAACGGATTATTCAGCAGTTTTATCTTGATTATAGTTAAGATTAAATGAAGCATTAATTAACCATGATCGAAAAGTTTTATTATCTGTAAATTGACGATATTCTTCTAGATGTTCACGAATATAACGTCTTAATTCTTGACTGAATTTATTTTCAAAGGTAAGTTGAGCATTTTGCGGGTTACTATAATTTCTAGCATTTTGATATTCTCCATCTTCTCTGACTTTTTCTGGCAACTCTTCTAATAAAAATTTCCACGTTTTATCCTCATTTTGCCACGGATCGTTCACACAGATTTTGCCACGGATACATAGATTATTAAGCTGTTTTATTTTGGTTATAGTCGAGATTAAATAGAGTATTGATTAACCATTCTCGAAAATTTTTATTGTCTGTAAATTGACGATATTCTTCTAAATTTTCGCGAATATAACGTCTTAATTCTTGACTGAATTTATTTTCAAAGGTAAGTTGAGCATTTTGCGGGTCACTATAATTTCTAGCATTTTGATATTCTCCATCTTGTCTGACTTTAAGTGCGGTGATATTCTTTGGGTTTGCCTTCTGAATATTGGGAGTCTTGGATGAGACTTTGATAGATGGTATTTTCGAGATATTTTTCAGTAATGTCGGGAGTCATTTCAGTTATTGGTTAAATGTAGGTTGGGTTGAGGTACGAAACCCAACTTTTTGAAGTCAGAAGTTTGAAGTTGGTATTTACATCTATATATATCGCATGGCAAAAATTTAGGTGGAAAATTTCGAGTCATATCTATATCTATATATTATATGTCGGCAAAATTTTGGTTTGCTGGAGAAAGGGAAAATTTCAGATTTACC
>NZ_JBNHEQ010000181.1:6104-11374 GCF_050016015.1 Dapis hubbardiae BLCC-M172 | reverse complement strand
TATTTGCCAAAACTGGAAAATTTAGCAGGTACATATATATAGATATAGAAAATTTTGGTTTGCTGGAGAAAGGGAAAATTTCAGATTTACCTATTTGCCAAAACTGGAAAATTTAGCAGGTACATATATATAGATATAGAAAATTTGCTTTTTGTTGGGGTGCACTCCGCTTTTCATGTTGCGGAGCAAAACCCAACCTACTACATTATAACTTTAGTCGTTATGGTTGACATTAATGAATTTATTCGGAAAAAGTTTTGCTTTTCTGGTTGGAAGGGCGATATTTTCTTACATCTATTTTTCCTGTCACTGTTTCAGAAATTAGAGTTGTTCGATATTCTTGGATTAATTTTATTTCTTTTTCTATTGTGGCGAGCGATCGCTCAATTTTTTCTGATTTTGTTTCAATGAATGACACTATTTCTGTTTGTTCGGAAATTGGAGGAAGTGAAACAGAAAGACATGAGTATTTATCGGCTCCGATATTTTGAATTGTTGCTTGGATAAAAATAGATGTTTTCCATATATCGTAAACTTCTGACTTGGTAAACAGATATAAATAGTCGCTTAAAATAATAGATTCTTTAGGAATTGCTTTAATTAGATATCCTGCAAAACAAGCTAAACCAGAATAATCTTTAAATTGAAAAGTTTTCCCGACTGTCGCCCCACTTCTAGCAAAAATAATATCACCTTCTGATAAAAGATAGTCTTTAGCTAAATTAATTTATAAACTTCTAAAAGTCTCATCTCTAAGTTTTCCATCTCCGTCAAAGTCAGTAATTATAATATAACGAGGTTGACTTTTATCTGCTGACTTTGCTTCCTCATTTGCTCCGTACTTAAGTTTTCCTTCAACCAAATATTTCAACTTTTTCGCCTCCCAATGTTCGGGTATTTCTCCTAACCATTCAATGCCAGAATATTTGATCGGAACATCTAGGTTAAGACCTTTAGTAACTGCCTGATTAATAATAACGGTTTTCTGTTCTTTTAGTAGTTCTATCATCCGTTGTTTTTTGGCAAGATATTCATCTATTCGGGCGAGTTTTTCATCTAGGAAATTGGCGATCGTTTGTTGTTCTGAAATAGGTGGAATAACTAATATCTGTTCTTTTATATTTTCAGCGTGTACATTCTTATTAGCTCCTCCATGCAATGTACTGATAAGACTTTCTTTAAAAAAAGAAGAACTAAAAGCAAATTTCAAAAACTCTGGTTTAACATGTTTAAATCTGAATCTAATTAAATAAGACGCAAAAACGGAACGCTCAAGATAACTAACTAACCCAAAACGTCCAATAGTTCCACTTCTAGCAAATAGGAAATCTCCCTTTTTTAGTCGAAATAATTTTTCGTCTTTGTCAGAAATTTCAACAAAAGGCATATTTTCAAATGAGACATTTCCAAAATCATCAATATCAGTAATTCTTGCTAATTTTACTCCTTCATCAATGTAAGGGTTTTCTGTGTAATACCCTTGCTTGTGTGTTTGAGTAATTCTTTTAATTTTTTTGACTTCCCAATGTTCAGGAATATCCCCCAACCATTCAATACCCGAACTTTTATAAACCGGATATTTTTGCCAATTCAAATCAACCATATTTTCCCAAAACCTCCTAATTAAAAAAACTAAAATTTTCCCAAGAGGTAGGGTGCGTTTTGCACCATTAGTAGAATTAATTTTTGACTAATTAGGTGCGTTACGGCGACGTCTTGGGATTAATTAATTATTTATCCAGATAGTAGTCGCCTAACGCACCCTACTGGACAGTTTCATCAGTGCATTAGCAAATCAGACTCTGTAGGGGCGGGTTTCACCATAGGGACGTTGCATAAGGGCGTCCGTACAAGGAGTTTTCACATTGAGTCAAATAAACCCGCCCCGAATGATATACCCACCTTCCTAGGGGCGGGTTTATATAAATATTAGAATAAGCATGAAAATTCTAGCTAAAACCCGCCCCTACTATTGCACTATTTTAGCTGTGTCAGTTACTAATAAATAATCTCTTTCAACATTCCTTCTGTTTCCTTTTCCAACTCTAAAAGTTCCTCCACAATATCCTCCAAACTCCGCAACTTCTGAAATTTATAAAAATACTTAGTAAAGGAAATCTCATAACCCCTCACCACCTTATCAAAATCTATCCAAGCATCAGGAACATGAGGCAAAACTTCCCTCTGAAAATATTCCTCAATATCTTCTTTCAAGGGTACATTTTCAGTATCTCTCAATTCCACATCCGGTTGATAAACAACTCCCTTTTTCGTCCGCTTCAAAATAACACCTTCCCCCCCCTCATCCTTCTCAGTAAAAATCTGATAAATCAAAT
Organism: Dapis hubbardiae BLCC-M172; assembly: GCF_050016015.1. Lineage (NCBI taxonomy): Bacteria > Bacillati > Cyanobacteriota > Cyanophyceae > Oscillatoriales > Microcoleaceae > Dapis > Dapis hubbardiae. The sequence goes on along the minus strand of NZ_JBNHEQ010000181.1, from coordinate 9,038 downwards.
CCAAATCTCGCTTTTTCAATTTCCACCCCTCCCCTTTCAACGCTTTCTCAAAATCTCTCTTCACCACATTAAAATCCCACTGCACCTCCTCACCAAACAACTCCCGCAAAATCTCCACCACTCCTAACAATTCATCACCCATCTTTTCTCCAAATTCCTGAACCCTTGCCGCCGTAACAGGAAAAAAGAAAGCCATCAATTCGGAAAAGTAAATATCTAATGCTTCTTTCCAAGGACTATCATTTCAGTTATCAGTTATCAGTTATCAGTTATCAGTACCTCTATGGAATAGGGAGACTTAAAATACTGAATTTATTTTTTTTCATCCCTTTGAAAGGGGAGACTTGAGACATTATTTTTTGGTCATATTCTTCTAGAGTTGGATTTTCCATGTTGTAAATTTTTTTACCTACCTACTTAGAGATAGTTTTCATTATCCATTATTAATTATTCTCTGCCAAGTCAACTCTATTTCTGGTGGGTTTGGAGACCAAAACCCTACATTATTTACTCGCCATCTTAATAAATTTTTCCCAGACTTACCAACAATTTCACTATCCATTCCTAAAGCTTTCCGAGGCACAATAGTCGCCAAATAAATTCCCGTCTCAACATCACAAACTCCCCACTTCAGCAAATTCTTAACTCCAACCAATAAAGGTAAAGTCGTTCCTGCTAAAGTTCCATCTTGTAATCTAACCGTACCATTTTTAACTTCTATTTCTCTAGTATCCCAAGGGTAAATTCCATCAGCTAATCCTAAAGGTGCTAAAGCATCACTAACCAAAAATATTCCCTGCTGATATTGACTTGCTTTCAACAAAATTTCTATCATTGTTGAACAGACATGATTACCATCAGCAATTAAACCGCACATAACCTCAGAATTTGTAATTGCTGCTCCTAATAAACCCGGTTTTCGATGATGTAAACTCGGCATGGCGTTAAAAGCATGAGTCACCATTGAAGCTCCTAATTTAAAAGCTACTTCTGCTTGATTTGCTGTAGCCTGAGAATGCCCTAAACTAACTGTAATTCCTAAATTTTTTAAGTATGGAATTACTGTTTCTGTACTGTCTAATTCCGGCGCCAAAGTGATAATTTTAACTGTCTGAGCATAATCGCCAATTACTTGTTTGACATTTTCTAGAGTTAATGGTAATAAGTATTCGTTAGGATGAGCGCCCCGCTTTTCTGGATTCAAAAAAGGTCCCTCTAAATGTACCCCTAGAATTTTTGCCCTTTCTTGCTGTGGAGGTTGAGAGGCCAAATTGTGGAAGATTCGGAGCGATCGCTGAATATTATCTATAGAAGTAGTGACAATAGTAGGTAAAAAAGCGTCTATTCCTTGTTGCCATAAATATTGAGAAATTTCATCTATTTTAGTTATGGAAGTTTCATCTACTTCAGGAAAAGGTAAACCTAAAGCACCATTAATTTGTAAGTCAACTCCACCTAGAGAAACCCAGTCTTCTTTAACATCAATAGTATTAGATGTAGTAGGCAAAAGTTTTTCAGTCTGAGAAATAATTTGCTCAATTTTGCCATGAGAATTGATTAAAATTTGCTGTAGGTTTTGATAACCAGGAATTTTAGCGTTAATAATTTTAGTGGTTAAGTTCACGAGTTTAAATTTTAAATTACAGCTAGGAATATACAGTATTTTATAACTTGATGAGGTAAAAAAATCTGGGGAACTATATAATATAAAAGAGTAAATAGAGATTACATTCAGGATTCGGCAGTTAGTAAGTTCAAATGAAATAGGATTACTAAAGTATGGAAATACTGAAGTACAATTTCAAAGTATAGATTGAAGTACATGATCTGAAATATCCGTAGCAAATATTTTCTATTAGGGAAAAGCTTAATTGTTACAAATTCTCTAAAAATATACTTCATTACCTTGAAAAATACTCTATGATAATTCGTGTGAAATTTAAAGGTAACTTAAGAATAAATTTTTAGTCAAAACAAGTATAAGTAAGAAAATGCAGAAAAATCTACTTAAAATTTCCACTCTAAGCTTTCTGTTTATAAATGTTATTTTTACACAAAAAAGTCAAGGTGCAACTATAACATCTACACCCCCAATTTCATTTCAATTTAACCAGGTATCAGAATGGTTTACAGGCTTATTTGATAATACAAAACAAGTTGCCAGTAACCCAATTGTTCCTCCAATTACAATGTCTAACTGTGGGGTTAAACTTGTTGGGGATGAGTTGATGGAAAACACAGAAACTGTTTATTTAGAACAAAGAACAGGTGGATTCCCTTTTCGGGTGCGGTTGTATTCTTTTTTCAGTAATAATGACTCTCAAGTTACTATTAGTATAAATCGTTTCCTTGATGAAACTTCCTTACTAGGTTTATGCGATCGCCCTCAATCTCAACAAGTTATTAATACTAACAATCTAGATACTTTTAGCTGTGAAGTTAATCTTTCTTTGTTCCAAAATAGTTATGTAGGAAATAATTCACCAACTGGTTGTCAGACAACTTTTCCTGGAGGTAAAGTTATTTCTGATGTTTTAATTCAACCTAATTTTATTGAGTCTTTGGATAGAATTTTTGACGGAAATGGCGATCTTTTGTTTGGTACAACTATAGCTTTTGAAAGAGTAGGAACAGTTCCCGAACCTTCAATATTATTGGGATTATTTTTATTTAGTGGGTTAGGTATAGGAATAGGGCGCAAACATGATTAGTAATTCTGTTTTTTTGTAGTTTAATGTTAATAATTATTGTATTTTAGTTCACAATTAATCAGAGTGAAATTATTTCGTTGAATTGGTATGAATTTTAATTTAATACTAATTCCTTTGAGTAAGTCATCAAAAAATATATCCGTTCCATTTCTGTATAGATTAAGTTTCTACTACTCCCCACTTCCTCAGACCTAAAAAAGATAATTTCTCGCATTTATCAAGG
>NZ_JBNHEQ010000181.1:1690-6004 GCF_050016015.1 Dapis hubbardiae BLCC-M172 | reverse complement strand
GAGGTAAAATTATCTTTCTAATTTTTGAGAGACTATTTCTCAAATTACTACTCCCCACTTCCTCAGACCTAAAAAAGATAATTTCTCGCATTTATCAAGGTAGTGAGGTAAAATTATCTTTCTAATTTTTGAGAGACTATTTCTCAAATTACTACTCCCTATTTCCTCAGACCTAAAAAATATGAATCCCATAATCGGAATTATAATGGGCAGTGACTCAGACTTGCCCACCATGAAAGAAGCGATCGCCATCTGCGAAGAATTTAACGTACCCTCGGAAGTCGCCATTGTCTCAGCCCACCGTACCCCCCAAAGAATGTTTGAATATGCCCAAACTGCCCATCAAAGAGGATTAAAAGTCATCATTGCCGGAGCAGGAGGGGCTGCACATCTCCCAGGAATGGTCGCATCTTTAACGTCACTCCCAGTCATCGGTGTACCAGTACAAACCCGAACATTGCAAGGAATAGACTCCTTATATTCTATAGTCCAAATGCCAGGAGGAATACCAGTAGCCACAGTAGCGATCGGCAATGCCAAAAATGCTGGCTTATTAGCAGTTCAAATATTAGCATCCCACCAACCAGAATTATTAGAAAAGGTGCAAAAGTACCGCCAGACCTTAGCAGAATCAGTAATGAATAAACAAACTAAGCTAGAGCAGCTCGGATATGAAAAATATTTAACATAAACTTAACCATTATGCAACTATTTGATACTAAAAAACCAACAAATACTTGCTATTGTAACTGACAGAAACAGTTGTAGAAATACTCTCTATCCAAACTACTGATAAATTAAAAATAGTAGTAATGGATACAGAAAAATCATACAACAATTAGTGCGATATTTTTGGCATTTGTAATCTAACTAATTAACTTGGTCTTAAAAATGACATCTAAACTAAAGTTTAGGAGTAACAGAACAGAAAATAGACGGTTATCAACAAAATATAGCCGTTTATTAGAACCGACAGCATTAATAGATCGGCTACGTCGGACAAAATGGTTTTCCCTCCCAACATTAACCTGTATACCTCTAGTATTTATAATTATTGCCCTATGGGCAGGAGCAGCAACAGCCCAAGACCAAGAATTAACCCCAGAATATGTAAAAGGGGTTTTAGATGCAATTTGGATTTTGGTAGCTTCAGTCTTTGTAATTTTTATGAATGCTGGTTTCGGAATGTTAGAAACAGGATTCTGCCGCCAGAAAAATGCAGTTAATATTTTAGCAAAAAATTTAATCGTATTTGCTATAGCTACATTAGTCTATTGGTCTATAGGATTTTCCACAATGTTTGCTGGAGACCATCCCTTTATTGGTGGGGGTGGTTTTTTTCTAACTGGCGAATCTAGTACATACGGACTAGATCCATTTCCTGCTGGTTTGCCAGTACCCATATTTTTCCTATTCCAAGCAGCTTTTGCTGCCACTGCTGCAACTATTGTCTCTGGAGCAGTAGCAGAAAGAATTGAATTTTCCGCCTTTTTACTGTTTAGCTTATTAATCACAGGTATTTCATATCCCATTACTGGACATTGGATTTGGGGTAGTGCTGGTTGGCTAGGTGCAATGGGTTTCAAAGACTTTGCAGGTTCAACAGCAGTTCACTCAGTCGGTGGCTGGGCAGCACTGGTAGGAGCATATATACTTGGACCTCGGATGGGCAAATATGATGAAAATAATCAACCCAGAGCAATTCCTGGCCATAATATGGGTTTTGCTACTTTGGGCTGTTTAATTCTTTGGATCGGTTGGTTTGGCTTTAACCCTGGTTCTCAACTTGCAGCAGATGAAAATGTGGTTTATATTGCTGTGACTACAAACTTAGCCGCAGCAGCAGGGGGGGCTACCGCAACTATTACTTCTTGGTTGAAAGATAATAAACCAGACCTTTCAATGATTATTAACGGGGTTTTAGCTGGCTTAGTTGGGATTACAGCAGGTTGTGATGGCGTATCTTATTTAGGGGCAGTAATTATTGGTGCTGTAGCTGGTATAATTGTAGTTTTTTCTGTTCCCTTCTTTGACAAGTTGCACATTGATGACCCTGTAGGTGCAACATCAGTTCACTTAGTATGTGGGGCTTGGGGTACTTTAGCCGTTGGTATTTTTGTCGAAGGTGCTAATATCTTTACTCAAGCTATAGGTATTATTTCCGTTGGATTGTTTACAGTTATACTCTCCACTATTTTCTGGCTAGCTTTAAAGGCTACTATAGGTATCCGTGTCCATCCAGAGCAAGAATATGAGGGCTTGGATATTTCTGAACATGGTATGGAAGCCTATAATGGCTTTGTAAAAGAACCTGATGCCCTTGGCACTGGTATTTCTACAGGGATGGATATCGAACTTGAAAAACATTAACTGTTTAATTCTACTTCATTAATTGGTAATGGATAATTACTTCTGGTTAAAACCTTAACTAAATTGAAGTATGAGGAAATTACAATTTATTTTCTCTTGGTCTAGGGATGGCGAGGTTCTCTCGACCTCTTTTTCTATTGAAATAGAAGGCTTTAAACAGGATTGATTAATTATCCATCATTATCCATTGGTAAAATAGCCATAGCTATAAGTCAGTTGTTTCACTATGGAGACTAATTGAATTCTGCTACGGTGTTTACTTTCTCTAAAAATATTCCAATTTGGGCTTGGTGTTCTTTGGCTGCTAATGGGCTACTGTCATTGACAGTAGCCATGCTAGTTGTCACTAATTACAAATTACCAGAAGACCCACAAGCAACTGCTACAATAACTTCTACTTCTACTACGACCAAAACCATTGAATCTAATCAACCAAGCCCTCTATTTGGGGAACCTCGAACAGAACTTCTGGCTATTGGCAGAAATCATAAATGGACTTATCAACAATGGGTGGAACAGTTACAGCGAGAAGCGATCGCTGCAGCTAATAATCGTCCTGACCGTCTAACTGTTTTAGTAGGAGATTCTTTGAGTCTTTGGTTTCCCTCAAAACTTCTTCCCTGGGATAGAAATTGGTTAAATCAAGGAATTTCTGGAGAAACAACGGCCGGTCTATTGAAGAGATTATATTTATTTGATAGTACCAGGCCAGAAACAATTTTTGTGATGATTGGGATTAACGATCTGGTACATGGGGTGGACGATACTACAATTCTGGCAAATCAAAGCAGAATTATTGGTCAATTACGAGCTGTTCATCCAGGAAGTCAAATAGTTGTCCAATCTATTTTGCCCCATAGTGGGGAGTCCGCTACTTGGGAAGGTCGTGATCGCCTCTTACTATTGTCCAATAGTCGCATCAGAAAAATCAATCGTAGTCTGAAAGCTTTAGCTGATGTTGAAGGGGCGTTCTTTTTAAATCTTCATCCACTATTTACAGATGCTCAAGGTTTTCTCCGCTCTGAACTGAGTACCGATGGCCTACACCTGAATGATCGAGGTTATCAAGTTTGGAGTACAGCAATTAAAATGTATAGCAAAATGAGATTAGAAGAACCTCAGTAACAGTTATCAGTCCCTTAAAAGGGGTAGGGCCGTTTCATTCATATCGTGAGTTAACAATTTAAGTAGAACGGGAGATGTTTAGGATCACAAAATAGAGAAATTAGCCATATCAGTGCCGATTTTTCAGCTTCGGAGTGTCATTGAAGTAGCACTCAGCACTCAGCAGTCAGCTATTAGCTTTTCACTGTGTATAATGGGGGATACTCTAGAGTTGCCGCTCCGCGTCTTATAACCCCCACGCAAAGCGCACCAGCAATTTTTCTCTCCTCTTGTGGGGGACTTAAACCCTCGGATTTTAGCGCTCCTGCTAAATGCTGGCAAGCTCCGCATGACCTAAGGAAAAGCTAATAGCTAGTTAAACTCTGTCTAAATATCTGGTTCAATGGCCTCAAATAAAAACTATTCGTATTTTTAACCTTTAAGAATAATTGATGAATATTGGGGATGCTCTGTGGGTAAAGGGTGGAAAATTCTCCCCTGCTCCCTACTCCCCTGCTCCCCAGGAGCCTTAAGCAAGAATGAAACTGCCCTGCTATCCAAGGGGAGGCTTGAAAACTTATTTTTTGCTGAGGACTTTTGTTGCTCTAATTATAGGAAGAAATAAATCTCTGCCATTTTAGCTGTAGAGCAGATGTAGGAAAAATACTATATATGGAGGTTTTCAACTATAGCGCAACGGTATATATAGAGTTTTGTCCGGAAATTAGCTATAGATTTTCCCATCTGTCTTAATTTAGCTAAACTTTTGTCGCTCTATTCTCATCAGAAATAAATCTCTGCCATTTTAGCTGTAGAGCAGATGTAGGAAAAATACTATAT
>NZ_JBNHEQ010000181.1:0-1590 GCF_050016015.1 Dapis hubbardiae BLCC-M172 | reverse complement strand
CTGTCTTAATTTAGCTAAACTTTTGTCGCTCTATTCTCATCAGAAATAAATCTCTTCAATTTTTCCGTTGAAAAACATTGTAAGATAAAACAAATTTCAGCAAAGTTTAATAATAAAACACAATGGATACAAAAGCTTTTACCAGGGCACTAAAAAAATCTGAGAATTATAACCGCAAAGGATTTGGTCATGCAGAAGAAGTCGCTACAGTTATGGATTCTGTTTATCAAAGTAACCTAATCCAGCAAATTAGAGATAATAACTATACCCTAAAAAAAGGTGAAGTAACCATAAAACTTGCAAAAGCTTTTGGTTTTTGTTGGGGTGTAGAAAGGTCTGTAGCAATGGCTTATGAAACTCGTCAACATTTTCCTAACCAACAAATTTGGATTACTTATGAACTAATTCATAATCCTTCTGTGAATCAAGATATGAGGGATATGCAAATTAAATTTATTCCTGTAATTGATGGCAAAAAAGATTTTTCTGTAGCTGGCAATAATGATGTAGTAATCTTACCTGCTTTTGGTGCAAGTGTTCAGGAAATGCAGATTTTAAAAGATAAAAATTGCCAAATTGTTGATACTACTTGCCCTTGGGTTTCTAAAGTTTGGAATAGTGTAGAAAAACATAAAAAGAAAAAATTTACTTCTATTATTCATGGCAAATATAGTCATGCAGAAACTATTGCGACTAGCTCTTTTGCTGATAAATATTTGATACTCCTGAATATGTCACAGGCAGAATATGTCTGTAATTATATTTTGAATGGTGGGAACCGTGATGAATTTATAACTAAGTTTAAACTTGCTTATTCTGAAGGTTTTGACCCTGATTTAGATTTAGAACAAGTTGGTATTGCTAATCAAACAACTATGCTGAAAACTGAGACTGAAGAAATAGGAAAGTTGTTTGAAAAGACAATGATGAAAAAGTATGGACCGGATCAATTAAATGAGCATTATCAAAACTTTAATACTATCTGTGATGCTACTCAAGAACGGCAAGATGCAATGGCGGGTTTATTCGATGAAAAGGTAGATTTAATGGTAGTAATAGGAGGTTTTAATTCTTCTAATACAACTCATTTGCAGGAAATGGCAATAGAAAATAATATTCCTTCCTATCATATTGATAGTGCTAAAAGGATTTTATCTGGGAATAGAATTGAACATAAACCTTTAGGAAATGAGGTAAAAATATCGGAGGGTTGGTTGCCTGAAGGTGAGGTAGTTGTGGTGGGTGTGACTTCTGGCGCTTCAACTCCAGATAAAGCTGTTGAAGATACTATTAATAAAATTTTGGAGATGAAGTTGGTTGTTAGGAATTAAATATTAGTCTGTTTTAATTGAGAAAATTTAGGGGTGATACTTATGCTTGTCACCCCTCCAGGTTAGACCCAATAAATAAACTATACAAACATAACGGTAACTTTAATAGTATTGCATTCTTGCTTTATCAACCTGCGCTGTTTTTCAGAAACTTTACCAAAAAGGTAAATACAACGTTCATGTTTTGGATAGTAATGGCTATAGCTTAAAACCCACATTCCGCACGACAAAATGTAGTACACAAAGAGTGGGAAACTTG
>NZ_JBNHEQ010000180.1:0-2256 GCF_050016015.1 Dapis hubbardiae BLCC-M172 | reverse complement strand
GTTTTTTCCTCCAAGTTGTCAAAGATACTATCTGCTCAATTGAGAAACTTGAGACCCAAACAGGTAAAGCGCTAAAATAATCAACAATTGAATAATACTGTAAAATGAAAGCACTTGGCAATTATTAAAAACGGAGTAGTCAGGTGATAGAGAGACTTTGGCTATTTTTGAATTCGTCTATTGGTGAGTTCTGGAAACTGATACCATTCTATTGATTTGCGTTGGCGGAGCAAGTGCGGCAGCTATATCGCCTCCTACCTCATACTATAAGTCTAAATACTTACTCAAGTTTTCCCTTCTTTATGTACTACATTTTGTCGTGCGGAATGTGGGTTATGTGATTCTTTGCTCATCGACACAGCTTACTAAATCAAGTTGCCCATCATTAGCAGAGGCCGTTATCTCCCAAAGCGTTCCCTATTACTAGGAGGTTCCCGTATGCCCTACGGTACCTTGATTCCACTCAACACCTATTATTTCTAATCCACGACTCAAGATGTTTCGTGCTGCATTAGTATCACGACATATTTCAGTATGACAACTAGGACAAACATGAGTACGAGTTGACAAAGTTTTCTTGACTCTATACCCGCAGTTAGAACAATCTTGCGAAGTGTATTTGGGATTTACTGCAACAACTGCTTTATCCCAAATTTTTCCATAATATTCTAGCCATTGAGTGAACTGATACCACGCTGCATCAGATATAGACTTTGCCAAATGATGGTTTTTGACCATGTTTTGTATCTTTAGGTCTGCCTTCGGCACGCCGCTCCGCGTCTACATAAACAATCACATCGTTAGATGCTACTACGCGGGCTTGTTTAATGCTCCAGTCTTTACGCTGCCTACTAACCTTTAAATGGCATAACCCTAGTCTCTTTCTGGCTTTGTGATAATTGTTTGATTGAGGTTTTTTGCCTTTAACAAACTTCTTACTTAATTGTCGTTGCCGACGTTTTAATTTTTTCTCTGATTTTCTCAAATATTGAGGATAAACAACTCCATTATCGTTTTGGTCTTTATAGAAATACTTTAAACCTAAATCAATGCCTATAACATTACCAGTGTAATTGCCTGGTTCTTTTCTATTAGCATCTATACAAAATTGACAATAATAACCATCTGCCCGTCTAACTATTCTCACCCGATTAATTTTTAGTCTGAACAAATCTTCTCTTGTTTCTGAATTACAATACAGAGAAAACTTACCAGATTTAAACTTATCAGTGAAAGTAATAAACATACAATCATCTGATAATTTCCAACCAGATTGTTTATATTCTACAGACCGACAATGCTTTTTAAATTTTGGGTATCCTTTCTTTTTGGCGCCTTCAAATGCAACGACGATAAAAGTTACTAATTGAAGTCCAAGCTACTTCTACTGAGGCTTGTCTAGCTGATGAGTTTAACTGATTAACAAAAGCAAACTCACTAGCTAACTCTTTACTTAGTTTGTATAAAAGCGACTTATTTACTCCTTGATTATCTATCCAATATCTGACAGCTTTATTTCTAATAAACTGTGCTGTTCTGATAGCTTCATCCAAGGATTTATATTGATTTTATGTCCCGTTTAATAACTTAGCCTCTCTTACTAACATTGTTATCTTTTTGCTTCTATACTATTATTTTATCGCACATTTTCCCAGATAAAACAATTATTTGAAAAAAATATTGAGGCAGAGAAAGTCGCCCTTTTAGGGCGAGGCTTTAGACCCGTTTTTTCGGTAAGAATTTCACTTACTAACTAGGGTTTGCTGAAAAAGTATAAGTGGTAGGAGTAGGAGTCAGTCCTCAGTCCTCAGGAGTGAGCAGGGAACAGAATTTGGAAAAATTTACACTTTTGCTGATTTTTCGGGAACCGTAGATGAAAATTTTTTTGATACCGAATTAAGCGTATTTGATATTATACCTCATTTTCATAACCAAAACCCAGTAGATTCGTGTTTTGCATTCCGCAGAATCGTCTTTACTGTGGTCTACTGAAATGAAAACGGCTGCAAAGACCAAGTTTCAAGTTTATAGAAGAAACTGGGTTGTTTTCATCTTCAGGCAAAACTAAGGTTGAAAAATACTTTTATACTGGACATCTCTAACTAGCCTAAAAATATTAGGTCAGTATTCTTTGGCTGCACTTACAGCGCTTTTCACCCTCAAAAACCACAATGTTTAAACCAACCAAAGACATCATCTTCAGTAAGCAAGAGCGATATAGCTGCCGCACTTGCTCCGCCAACGCCTCGCTAATAA
>NZ_JBNHEQ010000179.1:0-6914 GCF_050016015.1 Dapis hubbardiae BLCC-M172 | reverse complement strand
GAGAATTTAGAAATATTTGCACATTAGCTGATTTTTCGGGAACCGTAGATGAAAATTTTTTAATATCGAATTAAGCGGATTTGATCTAATACCAATTTGATAAATGTTTGCTACAAATACCTAGGGGATTTTTTAGGAGTCAGGAGACAGGAGTTAGGAGTCGTATGGGAATAGCTTTGATACTATTTCTAAGTTCATAAATCATCTTTTTAGTCAAAAGGACATCCCTATAAAGTATGCACAATCTCTCTTATTATTCATAACATTCTTTTTTAAAACTGGTATAACTAGGTGATAGCTAATAGACATCTCCAAAAATAAAAAATAAAGTCAATTATCGAGGATAAACAGTCAATTATTTCCCCCTACTCCCTCTTTTCTAGAGATGTCTAATAGCTAGTTAATATTTTGAGAGTAGCTTCCATAATAGCTGTAGTCTGACCAAAAACTGTATATACTAGAGATTCCCGATAAACCCGTTGCGCTCCATGATTTTTGTGATTAGCACCACCACTAGAAACAGTAACAGCAGCAGCAGCACAACGCTGGGCTAAATTAATAGATGTTGCTCTGAGGTGGAGCTTTTTGGCAAAATCAGTATCAGAATTTTTATTAGCTTCCTCTATTACATTTCGACATTCATTCACCTCAGCTTGTAGACAAGAAATTGCATCTGCAATAAAACCAAGAGATTTGCTCTTTGATACTTCTATCATAATATCAATACCTGCAAAGGCACATCCTAAAGCAAAAGCACTAAAGCGCAAAACTTTTTGTTTGTCATTATGATGAATCCAATTTGCAGGTTTAAGAGAAACTACTCGCTCATCAGGTAAAAACCAATTTCTGACTGTAGCACTAACAGTATTAGTTGAATTAATAGCACACAAAGGCATAACTTCTGAGAAACTAATACTGCCATTTAATGTAGTAGTTTCCTCGAAAGGAAGTATGCCAAAAACTGCTCTTTCATCAGGTAATTTTGCTGCAATAATAAATTCTTGAAATATATTCCATCCAGTTATCCAAGGCACAATTCCTTCTATATAATATCCACCTGTAGTAGGGAAAGCTTTGACAGGTGGTTCCCCAGAGCGTCTAAGTTGGGAAAAAGCAACTCCTAATAATATTTTGCCATGACTCAAATGAGGTAAATATTGTTGTTGTAGTCGCTCATTTTCACTTGATGCTAACATTGCTGCTGCACTCTGATGTTGGGTTTGGAGAAAAGCTAATGCACCAGAATATCTTGCTACAAGTAATTGATAATTAAAATAATCTTGTTGCTTTAATTCTAAACCACCCCACTTTCGCGGAATTTGTAGTGCTAATAAACCCGATTTTCCTAGACTCATTAAAGCTGTTTTTAGTGCTTCTGGGTTACTATCTATTTCGTTAGCTAGGGGAGCTACAGAATTTTGTAAAATTGAAGAGGCAATTTCCTCTATATTTTGCATGATTAATACTAAGGGCGATAAAGTAAAAAGGAAGAAATAAGTAAGCATTCAGCTATTAGCAGTCAGCAGTCAGCTAATAGCCGAGCAAACCTACAGGAGTGATTAAAATTAGCTGACTATCTTTATTATTTATATTTCACTTTTTGGAGATTAATTTCTCAAACACAAACTTCCAAACAGGATAAGTTAATAACTCATAGCTGTTTCGCTGCGCGACATGAAAAGCGCAGCTCCTCCGCAGGAGGCTGGCTGTTAGCGAAGCTCCTCTGTTAGCGCAGCTCCTCCGCAGGAGGCAAGAGGCTAGCTGACGGCTGAATGCTTACAGAAATAAAGAGGTAGAATTAAGTTAGGCTAAGTTTTCTGGTTTAATTGTTTTGTTTTGATGATTCATTTTTAATCAACTCTAAGATTTCCTCTCGTGGTAAATTAACTAATTTAATTAATATCTGAGCATATTTATCGGCAGAAAAGTTTAATAAAGTTTCGATAACTTCTAATAACTCTTGATCGAGTTGACTAAATCGAGTTTTGAATAAGCTTTCCAGTATAATCTTTCGTTCTTCCTGACGCCCTTCTTGTCGTCCTTCTTGCCTTACATCTTCACGCCATTTCAGATAAGCTGGTGATAAATTCATAATTAATTCTCTCTCCTCCGATGTTAAATCTTGTTTAATTTCTAAATTAGTCTTCCATATTGAAACCTGTTCTAGTGCCAGATTTCTCAACGGGTTTTCTGGTGATAAATCAACTAATTCTAATATAGCTGATTTTTGAGTTTTTCCCTTCCCTAATATTCTTAACCATAGAGTTTCCGGTATTACTGGTAATTGATTAATTGCAATTAGATTAGTTTTTAATCCTGCTGTAGAAATATAAACTCCTGTCACGGGGTTTTCTGGATCTTGCTGAAAACCAAAACTATTGATTAATTTATCAGATGCAGAACTAGCTAATATCCACAAATAAGGCAAATCTTTTCATCAATAGATGCTTGATTTCTGTTTGCTTCTCGTTGCAATTGACTTTGCACCTAAAATAACTTCAGTAGACAACTACGAACTTCATTTAAGCTAGGTTGATTTCTAAATGGTTCAATTAAACAATTACTCAATAAAATTTGACTCAATACTCCTAGATTAAAATTAGAAGTAGGAGGTTTTGAGGCTGGGTAAAAATAAATATCTATCTGTCTAACTTCTCCAGTTACTTCTTTACTAATTTCGACTTGACCAAAAGATGAAAGTAATTCTTTGAGGAATTGTTTAGCAAATTGGTCTTGGGGTTGTCTTGTCATTATGTTTGAGGTTTCTGTAATGAAGTATAGATAGAATTATCAACATAATATTATATAACTAGATTCCATATTAAATTTATTTAGTCAAAACAAATAATGTAGGGGCGAATGGCTATTCACCCCTATTATATTAGTGGTATATTTGCCTAATTCGACTTTAACTAATTCAGGCGATCGCTCTCTTCTCTTCCTACTCCATTAGATGAAGCTTGTTATAATATGTAACTATGATTGGTTATAGGAGGAAATATTTAATGAGCAATACAAATTATAATTCCGAACTACAAGAAAAATTAGAGTTATTAAAGCAAGGAAATAGTAAAGATAAAAATTATAATGCTAAGAAAGCATTAGTTAGTGCTATTCCGGCAGTAGGTTCACTTGCAGTAACTTTTTATGAGAATTATATTAAAGAACCTTCTAGTCAAAGATTGCATAATTTTTTAGAAGGATTAGTACAAGAATTATTAGCTTTGAAAGCACAAATTGATGGTGTAAGTTTTGATAATCCAACATTTCAGACAACTTTCAAAAAAGCTATCCGTATCGCTGATGGTGAACATCAACAAGAAAAATTAGAAGCGTTGAGAAATGCGGTTTTAAATTCAGCTACCCCAAATTGTCCTAGAGATGATATTCAGGCTATTTTTATTAAATGGATTGATGAATTTACTGTGTCACATATTAGATTGCTTAGAATGCTGCATTACATAGATAATTATAATGAAGCAAAAATTTTAGCTAATTTGCCATATTTAGAGAAAAATCGTATTTTTTACAATCAAATATTACTCGAATTGACCAATAAGGGATTGATAAAATTGAGAGAGGTATATGAAACTTTTGAAGAAGAACCTCCAACTATTTATTTTGACGATCCATTTGATGATGTAAAACAAATATTAAAACAAGAAGCTGATGAAATAGAGTCAATCATATCAGAATTAAATCCCTTTCAACCTCGTCGTAACTATGAAAACAATTTTAGAACTGTCAAGCATACTGAAAATATTGACTCAATTATATCAGATGTAAAAAATAACTTACAAAAAAGCAATACAACAGACTTAGGGAAACAATTTATTCAGTTTATAGAAAATCCACTTGTTTAATAACAGAATAATAAATATCTTTTGCTGGCACAATTTCTCCTTTTGTTTTTCATAACTTTAACAGTTGGGTTAGCTAATAACTAAACCCAACCATATATAGTAATCCCAAATGATTTGTGAGAAAAACTGTAGGGGTTTGGTCTCCAAATCCCATTTTTTGCTTGGGTTTAGAGACCAAACCCCTATGATAAAATACTACAACCTATTTAGGATTGCTATATGCCTAATTAGACTTTAAATTATTCAGTCGATCGCGTAAAATTTCTGCCTGCTTTTCTGCCTCTGCTAAATTATTTCTAGTTTCCTCTACAAATTTAGGGTCTGCCTTTTCGACAAAACCAGGTTTACTTAACCTTTTAGAAGTAGATAAAATTTCTTTTTCTAACTTCCCTAATTTCTTCTCTAACCGAGCAGATAAAGCTTCAATATCTACTACTCCAGATAATGGAATTAAAATCTGTACAGTTCCAAAAACACCAGCAATAGTCTGACCAACTTCTGCATCAATATTAGGAGTAATATTCAACTTTTCAATCTTAACTAAATCCTGAATATAACTCTCTCCTTTTTGCAAAATTTCCCGTTCTTTTTCATTTTCACTCTGCAAAATCGCTGTAATTTTTACCTTTGGCTTAATATCAACCTCTGCCCGTAAATTTCTCAGCGTCCGAATTACCCCAATTAATAACTCAAACTCTGCTTCTAAATCGGAATTAATTAAAGACTTATCTAACTTAGGATAAGATTCTAAAGCCAAACATTTTTCTTCACCAACCTGATTCAAAGTATGCCAAATTTCCTCAGTAATATGAGGCATAAAAGGATGTAATAATCTCAAAATTCCATCCAAAACATAAGCCAAAGTTTGCTGTGCTACTAACTTAGAACTTTCATCTTCACCCTGCAAACGAGACTTAACTAATTCCAGATACCAATCACAAAAATCTCCCCAAATAAATTCATAAATACCCTTAGCAGCTTCCCCCAAACCATAATTATCTAAATAGTCGCAAGTTTGCTGCACAGTCTGATAGAAACGAGACAAAATCCAACGGTCAACTAACTCTAATTTATCCGCCTCTGGTTCACCTAATTCTTGAGGAGTTTTACCGCCTAATTTCATCATTACAAATCGGGCAGCATTCCAAATTTTATTAGTAAAATTTCGAGAGGCTTCTACTGATGCTGACTCATCAGTTTCTCGATTATAATCCATCCTTACATCTTGTCCTGCTCCGGCAGTTTCTCGCATCAAAGTATAACGCAAAGCATCAGTTCCATACTTGTCAATTAACAACAAAGGATCGATACCATTACCAACAGACTTAGATTGCTTTTTGCCATTTTCATCTAACATTAAACCGTGAATATAAACAGTTTCAAACGGCATTTTTTCAGTAAAATGTACTCCCATCATTGTCATTCTAGCAACCCAGAAAAAGATGATATCAAAACCAGTAGAAAGAGTGCTAGTAGGATAATATTTTGCTAAGTCGGGAGTATTCTCTGGCCACCCCAAAGTCGAAAACGGCCATAAACCTGATGAAAACCAAGTATCAAGCACATCTGGGTCCTGTTGAATTTTCACATCATCACCAAATTTTGCCTTTGCTTGCTCCAACGCTTCCGCTTCCGAACGAGCGACAATAAAAGGAGTGTTATCAGAAATTTCTCCATTAGTTTCGCTGATAGCATACCAAGCAGGAATTTGATGACCCCACCAAAGTTGCCGAGAAATACACCAGTCTTTAATTTTTACCAACCAGTCACGATAAACTTTCGTCCAACGTTCGGGAACAAACTTCGGTTGATTATGTTTATCCAATAATTCCAGTGTTTTCGTTGCCAATGGTTCAATTTTGACAAACCACTGAGTAGACAGCAGAGGTTCAACAGGTACTTTCCCGCGATCGCTATAGGGAACACTATGACTATATTCTTCTATTTTGACTAAAACACCCTCTTCTTTTAACCGTTTGACAACATTTTTCCGCGCCTCAAAACGGTCTTGTCCGACAAACACTCCCGCATTTTCATTCAAACTGCCATCTTTATTCATAATATTAATGAATGGCAAATTATGACGTTTACCCATTTCAAAATCATTAGGATCGTGAGCAGGAGTAACTTTCACGCAACCAGTACCAAACTCAGGGTCAACCAATTCATCAGCAACAATAGGTATTTCCCGTTCCATTATTGGTAGAGTCAGAGTTTTGCCGAGAATATCTTTGTAGCGATCGTCATTGGGGTTAACAGCAACACCAGTATCCCCCAACATTGTTTCAGGACGAGTAGTGGCAACTTCCACATAACCACTCCCATCAGTGAGAGGGTAGCGAAAATGCCAGAGATAACCGTTAACTTCCTTATTTTCCACCTCCAAGTCAGAAACAGCAGACTGACTAGCAGGACACCAGTTGACCAAATAGTTACCGCGATAGATGAGACCTTGTTCGTAGAGACGCATGAATGCTTCGATGACAGCTTTTGATAAACCTTCATCTAGGGTAAAACGTTCCCGCGTCCAGTCTGTAGACACTCCCAGACGACGCAGTTGATTAACAATAGTGCTACCAGACTCCGCCTTCCACTCCCAAGCACGTTCCAGGAATTTTTCCCGCCCAATATCGTAGCGACTTTTACCCTCTTCTTTAAGTTTACGTTCCAGAATAGTTTGAACAGCGATACTTGCGTGGTCAGTACCAGGGAGATAGAGGGTATTGTCACCCCGCATCCGATGGTAACGAATAAGCGTGTCTATCAGAGAATTGTTAAAAGCATGGCCTGCATGGAGACTACCTGTAACATTCGGTGGAGGAATGACAATACAGTAGGGGTCCCCTGCTTGATTGGGGTCTGCCTTAAATATATTATTTTCCTCCCAATATTTCTGCCATTTAGCTTCAGTAGCAAAGGGGTCGTATTTAGTTGGTAGTTCTGGTATAGTTTTGGTCATAGATGAAATTAAATTTTTGGACACTATTTGATTGTCCTTGACATACTCCCGACGCTCCCCTACGGGAGAGCGCGGGATTCTTCAGTCAGGGA
>NZ_JBNHEQ010000178.1:9099-72182 GCF_050016015.1 Dapis hubbardiae BLCC-M172 | reverse complement strand
AACATAAAAGGAACCAGGAACTGGGTACTTAACGATGGCGAATATATACTAAACCTACACTCAGATGTTCCTATTGTAAGACACATTAAAGTAAAAGGTAATAAATCCCCTTATGACGGCGATTGGACTTATTGGAGTAATAGAATCGGTAAATATCCAGGTGTAAGGAAAGAAGTCACAACGCTGTTAAGACGGCAAAAGAATAAATGCGCATTTTGTGGACTAACCTTTAGCCCGACTGACCTTATGGAAATTGACCATATAAAACCAAGGTCTAAAGGTGGTGACAACACATATAAAAATAAACAATTGTTACACCGACATTGCCACGACAGTAAAACGGCTTCAGACAAAAAGACATATCCAAAATTTAAACCCCAGGATTTACCTGATAATTATATATGGATTGACGATATGTTAACTCTGAAGCAGGATGTACCCATGACAAGGGACGTTTAAGAGAGGAGCCGTGATGAGGTGAAAGTCTCACGTCCGGTTCTGAAGACGAGTCGGGTAGGGTAACTTACCTGGCTTAGTTTAACACTAATGGTAAGCGTATGATAGCAGCAGGTTTAGAATTTGCTAGTTCAATTATGACTAAAAAATCATGGGCAGAAAATTTTATTAAACAGTGGGAAGAGGTTGAAGAAGCAGCTAAAAGTGTTGGATGTTTAGATAAGCTTCATATTTGGCCAGACCCAGAATTAAAAGGTTATGTAGAAGAAAAAAAATTAAATCATTGGTTATATCTGCCAACAATAGAAAAATGGCAGGAAGAAACAGTTTCTCAGACCAGGAAAAAATCTACAAAAACAAGATATAAAAAATTGGCTACTATAAGATGATACTCAAATTTAAACTGCATCACCTTTGACCAAAAAATTATAGCAGGACAAGCTTGTATTTCCTTCGTGACTAAGAGCCAAGTGATTATGAGAATTTTTTGTGTTGAGGGATTGCAAGTTTAGAGAAGGTGTGTTATTGTTATTAAATATTTGGACGTATAGCTCAGTTGGTTAGAGCGCCACGTTGACATCGTGGAGGTCACAGATTCGAGTTCTGTTACGTCCATTTCTCTCAAGATGTGGCGCTCTAGCAATCTAAGCCATACGTCTAAATTATTTTTGTGTCCCCTCTTTTTTGGCCTTTCTCGGTAAAGCACTTTATAGTGGCATCTGAGAGGTATCAATTTTGAAGCAGAAAAAAGGGGTTGTTAAGCGGGTTGGGAATGTCTCTGTTGAATATTACCATGGACATATCCGACTGAGGTGGACTTTTGAGGATAAGAGAAAGTCCCTTCAAATATGTCCGATAGATATGGTTGATGGTTTGCAGTTGGCAACAGCTAAGGCAAAAGAGATAGACTCAGACTTGGCTAGATATAAGTTAGGCTTCGGGGGTTATGATGAATCCTTGGCTAAGTATTCAAAAGTCTCACAGAAGGTGATGGGTGTTCTTTCAGGCCATGCTTATTCTTGATATTTACATCTGGTAAATTATTGCACAGGGAATTGTTGACTTAACTCCTGAACAGTTTGTTGAATCATACTCAACTTCTCGTCTATGGAAGCTAAAATTTCTTTCGGTTCAGTATCAATAGGTTCTTTTTCAACATACTGCACTGCTTCTTTTACCCAGTTACGAATACCTATAGGAGCAAATGTTTTGTAAGTATCTTTTGCTCTATCGTTGGATTTAGTGGCTTCAAAAGCATAATATTCAATGATTTTGGCTATTGTTAGGTCTGAAAACCTTGTACGACGTTTTATCCACTTCTCTATCTAGCCTAAATCTGCTTGTGTATACCAGCCGAGAAGTTGATAAACTTTATCTTCATTTGTTAAATCTTTTTTTAATTCCCAGCTTCCAGTACCACATAACTTAGCTGTAGCGTTGAAAGTAAAATAAGCCTTGCCATCTATTTCTCTATAATTAATCTCCTTCTGTATTGCTAGTACATAAAGCAACTCTTGAGAGGAGACACTTTTACTTTGAGCGACCGTCCTAATTGCAGGCAACATTTCTCTCACTACCCAACGTTTAAAATCTTTTTCTCCTACAGAGTTCATCATCAACTCGTGTAGCCCAAATTCCGAAGTGACAATAATTTCTTGTTCGTCGTTTAATTTATGGGTAATCTTGTCCTCATCACTCAACCTCCCATCAGATACTTTTAAAATGTCACAAATGTCCTCCACAACGAAATAAGGTTCGTCGTCGTCTCCAAAAATGACCCGCACTTTGTTTGAGTTAAAATTGTAAGTAAGCATGGGTTTTATTTATCAAATAGTTGGTGCATTGGAAAATTTCCTTAGCTAGCTATTTTTCCACATAATATCTACCTAATAAATATAAGCACCGCACAACAAGGAAGTTAGTCAGGAGTGGCTATCCTCTATCAATAACATCTCACTAGCACTTGTCATCTTATACTGTCATTTTATCTGGCACACCTTACCCTGCCGGGTAATATATATAGCAGTTTTCATTAATATAGAGTACAGAGATTTTTGCTTGAAGGTAGAAGGCAGAAGTTTTGTATTGAACATTTCCGCAAAACCCCGACAATTCCTTAATTTAATAATTCTGAATTCTAAATTATAAATTCTAAATTCATCAAAAGAAGTTTTGTAGTCTACCTTTATGAAAACAGCTATAAATCCCCATGGTATAGCTGTGACAGAATAAAGGTATTGCCTAGTCGGGGTTTCAGTGAATCATAGTAATTACTACTTATAGGTAATAGCGATCGCTCATACTAAAAAGTTATACACAAAAGCAAAGCCTTAAGGGGTACCTACAATTCAGGAACAATTGGCCTCAACTCCTGATTCATCTAAGTACCCCTTAGTATTAGTTAGTGGTATTAGTAGGAATTTTTCAATTCATATCACCCCTTAAAAATAGGTAAGATTCTAAAATAATTTCATCTTCCCACCTATCCATAATCAGCCAACCTTCCCAGCCTAGTGAAGCAACATAGGTTTGATAAAATGCCTTTCTTTTCTCTTCAATTGTGAGTGGTCTTGCGCCAAAAGCATCTAAAAAAGTCAGTCAAAGACATCTTTGTTAAGGCCATATTTAAGGCTATAGCCTCTTTTTTGCCTTTAGATGCAGCGTATATAATCATGCGAGAAAAGTCGTCTATACTGATTAGCTTACTAACCTGCTCACCTCCGTCAGAAGGTGTTACCACTTCTGAAACTAAACTCGTAAAACCAATTACTTGTAAAGCTTTAAAGGTGTTACCACTTCGGCTGATATTTCTAGATAACCAATTTTTAGCAAACCCTATTGCCTCAGATGCTGTTGTAATTGATACATAGTAAGACCCGTCCGGTAGTTCAAATCCTTCTACTTCAATCTCAGGGCAAAAGTTTATAATTGCCCGCTTTGCTTTTACTATTTCATTCATGCTAATATATTCTTGTAGGTTAGTAGTTGTAGCTTAATTATTTCCGTGTTTTATAGTTATTATTAAGCTACAACTTTTCGTATATTTTAACATAAGAAATTAGCCAAAAAATTATACAAAAAATCAATAGGAATTGATTTGAAAAAAATACTCCTGCCGATAAATAACACTCAGATTTCAGGAATTACTACTGAATCATCAGCACCCCAATAATGTTGTAGAATCATTTTCTCTGAAATACCAGTCATCTTTGCTGTAGTGGCAATATCTATATCAGTTTCCCTCAACACAAGGCTGATTAAACTATTTCTAAGGTTAGAGGAATTTATTTGGCAGAAATAAAGATTATCCATCTATTGACAATTTCAAACGCCATTTACTCACAATATTTTTTAAATTTATTGGCAACCAATCATCATATTTAGAATATACTGGTAATCTTTTAATTAACTGCCATTTTCCAGATTCTAAAACTTTTCCTAAAGCTTCATAGTGGAGGTGAGGATAATCAGGATTAACTTCATCTAATGGTCCGATACCTCCCAAGTCTCGCGCACCATTTTCCAAACAAGCTAATAATATTTCCGGTTTTGTAACCAAATTAGGAGGAATTTGTAGAGTAATACTTGGGGGTAAAATTTGACTAGCGATCGCTACAACTTCTGGTAATAAATTAATATCAAAACCTTCACCATTCCATATTTCTTGATTCCCAGGGCTATAGGGTTGTAAAATAACCTCTTGAATATGACCCCATTTTTTCTGCACATTAGTGATCGCCTCTAATGTTTCTTTCCATTCAGTTACAGTCTCTCCAATTCCTAACAATAAACCAGTAGTAAAAGGTATTTTTAATTCCCCCGCCCATTCTAATTGTTGTAACCGTAAATGTGGAATTTTACTCGGAGCATTTCTATGGACTGTTTCTAGTAATTTGGGCGTTATCTGCTCCAACATTAGTCCCATTGACACATTTACCTGTTTCAACTCCTTCATTTCTGCCATACTAAGTGGCCCAACATTAGTATGGGGCAAAAATCCTAAAGATATAGCTAGTTTACATAAGTCATAGATAAGTTGAAACCAAGCTTGTCTATATAGGCTTTTTGGGTGTACTTCACCACTTAAAATTAAAACTTCAATTATACCTTTATTCTTGAGAGATAATAATTTTTTTTCTGCTTCGGATAGACTCAGCCAAGCACTTGTCCCTGGTTCTGAGCGAAAATTACAATAGCTACAACGATTAAAACACTCATAAGTAGGAACTACTGTATAAGCTGGACTATAAGTAATAATTCTAGACATTAGGTGAAGCATTAAATTAGCCTGAGTTACAGAATTTTTCTTATGTGAGTCACCTACATTATCATTGATATGTTTTGATTTGAGTGTCCCTATTTTTTATTCCCCATAGCCGAAAGCAAAACTTTTGTCACTCATTCAACTGAAGAAAGGTTATATGTATTTTGTCTATATCATGGTTATTGATAAATAAAACTTATAACTAAGTTCAAAAACAATATTATTAAAACCCTTTACAAACCGAAATAAACTAGCTAAAGTATTAATAACGGTCAAGGAACACAGTCACCAACGACCGCCGTACCTCGAAAATTTCATACATACAGCAATCATACCAAACTTATGACTACAACCTTACAACAGCGTGAAAACGCCAACGTATGGGAAAAGTTCTGTAGCTGGGTAACAAGCACAGACAACCGTTTATACATCGGCTGGTTCGGTGTATTAATGATCCCTACTCTCTTAACAGCTACTATCTGCTACATTATCGCTTTCGTAGCAGCTCCTCCAGTAGACATCGATGGTATCCGCGAACCCGTCGCTGGTTCCCTACTATACGGAAACAACATCATTTCCGGTGCAGTAGTACCTTCCTCCAACGCAATTGGTCTACACTTCTACCCAATCTGGGAAGCAGCTAGCTTAGACGAGTGGCTCTACAACGGTGGCCCATACCAGCTAGTAATTTTCCACTTCCTCATTGGCGTATTCTGCTACATGGGTCGTGAGTGGGAACTATCCTACCGCTTAGGTATGCGTCCTTGGATCTGTGTTGCTTACTCTGCTCCTGTAGCAGCAGCAACAGCAGTATTCTTAATCTATCCAATCGGACAAGGTTCCTTCTCCGATGGAATGCCTTTAGGAATCTCCGGAACATTCAACTTCATGTTAGTGTTCCAAGCAGAGCACAACATCTTAATGCATCCATTCCACATGCTAGGAGTAGCAGGTGTATTTGGTGGTTCATTATTCAGTGCAATGCACGGAAGCTTGGTAACTTCTTCCTTAGTTCGTGAAACAACAGAAACTGAATCTCAGAACTACGGTTACAAATTCGGTCAAGAAGAAGAAACTTACAACATCGTAGCAGCTCACGGCTACTTCGGTCGTTTAATCTTCCAATATGCTTCATTCAACAACAGCCGTTCCTTGCACTTCTTCTTGGGTGCATGGCCAGTAGTAGGCATCTGGTTCACAGCATTAGGAATCAGCACAATGGCCTTCAACTTAAACGGTTTCAACTTCAACCAGTCCATCATCGATTCTAGTGGTCGTGTGGTCAACACTTGGGCAGACATCATCAACCGCGCTAACTTAGGTATGGAAGTAATGCACGAGCGTAACGCTCACAACTTCCCTCTAGACTTAGCTTCTGTTGAAGCTCCTGCTATCAAGGGTTAATTTATAACTGATTGATTAAAAAAAAGCTCTCCATTTGGAGGGCTTTTTTTTTATTTGTTTGATGCAAAATTTACAGCAATTTCACCAGGCGCGTGAGGTACAAAATTTTATTATTTTAGGACTTACGCGCCTGGTACTATATATAGAGTTCATAAACTATAACGATCTAGTTTTGAACTCTATATACATGGTCTCTGTCTAAGTTCTATATTTGTTAAAGGTTGGAAGTCTGGAGCGCTCTAGAGTGGCAGTTCAAGCATCCTGCTTCTGACAGGCTGGAAGCCTGAACTGCAAAGATAGAGATTAATCTTTAACTGTACCTCACGATCCTGAAAACTGCTGTAAGATAGCTTTCAGCAATTAACAATTAATAATTACCTCTGCCTTTTAAGGAGAGGATTGACCCACAAGGAAAAAAATTTATTTCCCTTGGTTGATTAGAGATGGCGAGGAAACCTCGCCATCTCTCGACCGCTTTTTCCCCTTGAAAGGGGAGGCTAATAAAGCTGAATTATTTAATTAATAATTATTCGGTAAGATAAAGGTCGGATAAATATAAAAATTACTAATAGAATTACAAAGCCAATATTTGTTAGTTGCACAGCTCTGGCATTAATATTTGCTTCTTTCACTAAAGAAGTAAATGCACAAAATGTAACATCTGCTCCAGGAGGTAGCACAGGTTGGGAGCCTGTTTCTACTACAAATGAGTCAGATTGTGCAGCTAAAGCAGTGCAGAAAATGAGCAGTTAGCAATAGGACTAATCAAAACTCTGACTGGTGCCTCTTCACGGTATGCAAGAGGCAATGCTGTTGTTAATATTGTCTGTCATAAGGATGGTAAGTATCTTAGGGTTGATATTATATGTTTTGGTACTTGTGTGAATGACACTTATGATATTCGTTTCCAGATAGAAAAAATGCTCAGAAATGGTTGGTAAGTCAAAGTTGAAATTCAAATTAAAATTCCAAAAAATCAAAAGTTTTTTAGAATTTGGTTTTTCCAACTCCTCAACTATTCTTACTTTTAAAGACTGTTTGTAAAATAAGTATTAAGCAAAAAGTTTCAGAACTCAATCAACTAGCTTGAATAAGGCAAGGGATTGAAATAACTCTACAGAGGGAGTAGGTGACTATTCATACTCAATCAGTTAGTTGTGAATTTCTTGATAACAAATAATTGTTTTTTTGCCTATTCCCTATTCCCTCCATACCAGTTAAGTGTTCCCTATCTTCTTTTTTTATATTTCCTGATACATTCAACCTCTTATATAACATATATAGGACTTACAACACAGAGACGATATATATAGCGTTAAAAACTATAGCGCTACAGTTTTTGAAGTCTATACATAGTGCCTTTGCGTAATCTAAAATCCAGTTGAACATTTGTCATCGCTATGATAGGAAGTAATATCCTCAACTCTTGAGATTACTATCCGTTCCGGAATGCTCCGCAAACCTTCCACTCCGTTCCAATCGCAATGACTTAGATATAGTAATTATCTGGGTTTTATACAAGTCCTGATATAATTCAACTACGAAATAAGACTTACATAAAAACACTATATCTAGTTAGTGGTAAATTAAAAAGGAATTACGCCCCAGACCATATATATAGAGTTTGAAACTATAGCGCTATAGTTTTTGTTCTCTATATATAGATAGTAAATTTTGTAAGTCTTATTAAAACTATAATACCTTAATAGATGTAGTGTTTAGAACTCAAAAATTGGTAAATTCTGTGTACAGCAGTTGTAATATGAGTAGACGACAGTAGGGATGTTCCATGGAACATCTCTAAAGAGTTCTGGTTATGACTTGAGGTTATCTATCTGAAATGCTATTAAAAAACTAGGCTTTCCGGGTTCTAGTCCAGAAGTGCTAATTCAATTTATGCTAAAAAATAAGATATTAAATATATAAACTGAATTTTTATGGAATCTACTGTCAATTTTCCCACTGAGGCAAAGACACCAGAAAAATTGCCAGTGATAGAAACTTCTAATTTAGGTAAATCATACCGCATTGGCTTTTGGATGAATCAAAAAATAGAGTCTCTTAAAAATTGTAATTTGACAGTTTATCAAGGGGAGACTTTTGGACTTTTGGGGCAGAATGGTGCAGGTAAAACTACCCTACTTAAAACTTTATTAGGAATTGTTCGCCCTACCTCTGGAGCGGGAATTTTATTAGGGAAACCAATAGGCGATCGCCCAGTTAAAGAAAAAATTGGCTACTTACCAGAAAATCCTTATTTTTATGACTATTTAACTGGATGGGAATTTCTGGAGTTTGTAGCAGGATTATTTCAAATACCAACATCAATACAAAAACAAAGAATTCCAGAGTTACTCGACTTAGTTGGATTATCTAAATCAACAGCTATTAGAAAACAACTACGTCAATATTCTAAAGGAATGTTGCAAAGAGTTGGCATGGCGCAAGCTTTGATTAATGACCCAGAATTAGTTTTTTTAGATGAACCTATGTCTGGTTTAGATCCAATGGGGCGTTATCAAATCAGAGAAATTATTGTCTCTCTTAAAGAACAAGGAAAGACTATTTTTTTTAATAGTCATGTTTTATCAGATGTGGAAAAAATTTGTGATAGGATAGCTATTCTTGCAGAAGGAGAATTAATTTGTATCGGTACTTTGGATGAAATATTAGGTACAAATGAAACCTATTATGTTAAGGGTAAAAGTGGTAATCTGGAAATACTTAAACAATGGATACCAGATTTAGAATTTGAGAATAATTTTTGGCAAGGTCATTTGCAGGGAGATCCTCAAGAATTTTTAGTTAGTCTGGGATTAATGAAAGCTACACTAATTACTATGAATATAGAAAGGTTTAGTCTGGAAGAGTATTTTATGCAGCAACTACGAGAAAGGGGAGTTTTTTCTAGTTATTAAAATTATCAAACAATGGAATAAATAAAAGAGTAAACCAATCTTTACTATACTATTTCTATTTTAGGTAAGCATTCAGGTATTACCCTTCACTTTTTCCTGCGGAATGCTACGCAAATAGCTTTTCCTTATTAATAATCCTATACCAAGTAATTAATAATAAAGATTAGATAATATGCTTTTATATAGAATCTGGATAATTAGTGATCGTATCACACTCGGAGTCAGGAGTCAGGAGTCAGGAGTCAGGAGTCAGGAGAAATAAAGAATTTGAATGACATGAATTTTAAAATTATTATTCAATAGAACATCTGTATTCAGAGAAAGTAATTTTGCGATTACTTTATAACCGGATTTTATATTAAAATAACTTTTAATTTTAGCTTCATTTTTCAACTCAGATTCTTCCTTCAAAAACAATAAGTTAATAGCTGAAAGCTAATAGCTGATAACTGAATGTTTACAATTATAGTTGCAACTCTTGTAATTTTGATTTATATTCTGGGCAAAAAGAAGTTACACCTGTAGCTATGACTTTACCTGTATAAAGAGCTGCCGTTTGTAATTGCTCTTGTGTTAAACCTAACTGAAGTAGTGATATAGCTGCCTGAGTTGAAAATTCTTGAACAGAATTACCTTTCTGTAGAAAAATACAAGCATTACGAGCTGTTTCTAATGCTTTTTTATCACCCATAATATTATGTATTTCTACCTCTGGTGGAGTTAATGAACTTTTTAATAAGTTTTCAAATGATTCTGCTTGAGCACGGCTAGATAATAATACGTTTAATATTACGGTTATGCTAATAGTTAAACTTTGATATATTTTGTTCCTTTTCATCATGTTGTTATTTTTTCAGAGAATAATTTCAAAAAAGTATAGATATTTATATCTAAAGTCAAAAGTCTTAAAATCGACTTTTGACTTGAAAATGACTGGGTATTATTAACTGAACTCAAAGAATAGCAAACAATAAATTATCCCAACCTTTTTACTCTATCTTTACTCTTGACTCCCTTACTTTTTCAATTTCTTCCCTACTCCCTACTCCCTACTCCCTATTCCCTATTCCCTAAACTAGAGAGATACATTTTTTAAATGATTGCGAGGGTCAAAAGTACGATTAGCTTTGATTTTTTCATAACATTCTCTTTCTAAAGAAGTAATATTTTTTGGAGCAGTAATAATAATTCTTACTAACTGGTCAGTACGTTCCCCTGATTTTGGTTTAGGCCATCCCTTGCCCCGTAACCGCAAAGATTGACCCGAACGAATACCAGCAGGAACATTAACATTAACTATGCCATCGGGAGTTGGCACTTCAATAGATGTACCCAATACAGCTTCATCAGGACTTATTGGCACTTCACAAAGTAAATTATCTCCCTCAAACTGGTAAAAGGAGTGAGACTGAATTTCTACCTTTAAATACAAATCTCCCCTTTGCTGAGTATATGGGTCTAATTGACCTCTACCCTTAACTCTAATTTTACTTCCCGATTTAACTCCAGGGGGAATTGAAACTTCTCCACCACCCACACGTTTTTGTGTTCCCCGAAAAGCTTCCGCAAAAGTCAGAGTAATGTCAGCTTCTAAATTTAGGGAAGTTGCTGACTTACGACCATCAAAACCAGAAGCACCATCAAATCCATTACCAAATCCTCCTGGCCAACCTGTATTTGTTTTGTAGGTGTAAGTTCGTCGTCCACCAGCATTACTACTACCAGGACTACCACTACGTCCCAATAAGGTATTGATAAAATCGTCAAAGCTGGCATACTGACTAAAGTCAAATCCACTAAAATCTACGGTACTACCACTTGTTCCACCAGGCCATCCACCACCACTAGAGCCTACCTGTTTCCAGTATTGACCAAATTGGTCATATTTTTTGCGTTTTTCTGGATCTGATAAAACTTCATAAGCTTCGTTAACTTCTTTGAAACTAGCTTCTGCTTTGCGATCGCCAGGGTTCATATCTGGGTGATATTTCCGAGCTAATTTACGGTAAGCT
This sequence comes from Dapis hubbardiae BLCC-M172, assembly GCF_050016015.1. Lineage (NCBI taxonomy): Bacteria > Bacillati > Cyanobacteriota > Cyanophyceae > Oscillatoriales > Microcoleaceae > Dapis > Dapis hubbardiae. Next base: position 61,128 of record NZ_JBNHEQ010000178.1, on the reverse strand, counting down.
TTTTTTATTTCTTCTGCACTAGCACTTTTAGTTAAACCTAAGATTGAGTAATAATCTTTAAAATCAGTTTTAGCCATTTATTATCCTCCTTATCTGAATATTATATTTTTGAGCAACTACTTAATGTTAATATATGATTATTTTTAAGTTTACTAATAAGCTGTGATTGACATTTGAGAGATGAACATAAAGTTAAATATGTGAGAGATTATCTATAGTCAATCTTGGCAAAAGTGGAAAGTAATAAGATAGTTTTTAGTAGTAGAAAAAATGACACTCTAGTTTCAATTGATTTGGAAACACTATATTATATTATATTATATTATATTGACACCACTATTATAGTTTACTAGGCAATATGTAATATTTGTGACTGCGGTCTAATGGTTATAGTTTCTGTAGATATATATAGGTTTAAACCTATATATTGAGGTTTACGACACTTTTTATCTAAAAACTATCCCCTGATATTGGTGAGTAATCAAGCAGACTTGATATTAAGGTTTACTTCTTTACTTTACAAGTTATCAAAGATTAATATTTAGTCAAGTTCGGTTTTTCCTGAAATACTAATAGCAATTGCCGTACTCAATTTTTGAGTTATTAGTAACCAACTTGTTTGTTTCCCAGATTTTATACCATCTGGAAAAAAGATTGTCAGGGTAGAGACTTGGTTAGCAAAACCCTTTTTTCAGAACATTTAGCTAACTTTTTAAATTTTGGTATTAGTTATTTATAAAATTATTTTATTAAATTAATAATACCTTGGTTTTAATATAGCAATCCTCAATTCGTCGTGGCAGTTTTAATAATAGTTAAAAACAGCTGAAAACTTTGAAAATTATGACTTCTGAATCCTGATTCCTGACTCCTAAGTGCCACTAAAATATTGCAACCGATTAGAGGATTGCTATAGTAATTTATGTACTTAATTCAAACGAAATCTTCTAACTCCTCTATAAGTTCCATTTCTCCTAATTACTCCCTACTACCTACTCGCTATTTAGATAAAAATGTTATTTATGCAGTAATTCATGTAGTAATTCGTTTAAGTTCATCCAATCCTTCTTTACAACTTGGGGGAGCATCTGTTAACTGGCGGTACATTTTTATTATTACTTCTTCTGGCACCTGACGCTTTCGTTGTTTATTTCTTTGTAAGCATAATTCTAATGATTTGTCAAGCCATATACCAGTTATGTGGCTAAATCCAGTTTCTCTAGCAAGGTTAATCACTTCTTTTCGTCCCCCACGTTGGGCATTAGTAGCATCATATATGGCTAGAGATGTTTGGCTGACAGCTTCGTGAAACTGCTGCTGTACTTGCTGCCACACCTGTAGCCAAGGTCCCTGAATTGCTTCGTCACCAAATAATTGAGCACGGATAGCATCAGTAGAAACTAATTGACACTGAGGATATCTAGTAAGTATTTTCTTTGCTAGAGTAGATTTGCCACTAGCTGGTAGTCCGATCAGAATAATTAGTCTGGTCATAAATTAGCAATTAGTATTTAGTGATTAGCAGTATTTAGTCATAACTACTAACCAACTAAACTACTAATACTAAACATTTACTAAATTATTGTGCCATCTGGGATAATAGCATTTTTCAAGACAACAACAATACCACTGCGAATGATGAACCCTTCTTCCTCACGTTGGGCTTCTTCTATATGGTCTTTATTGATTATTTGGACATGGCGACCAATGCGGGCATTCTTATCAATAATTGCCCCACGAATAGTCGTTTCAGCACCAATACCTAATGGAACTTTACCCTGACTTAGGCCAGATTGGCGTTCAGCAAAAGGTTCATAAAAATCGGAACCCATCAGCAGAGAATCCTCAATTACACAGCCAGCTTCTACACGGGACCGGACTCCTAATACACAATGGTCAATCCGACATTGTTTCAAAATACAACCTTCTCCCACAATTGACTCTGTAATCTGGCAGTCCAAAAGTTTACTTGGAGGTAAGTAGCGGGAGCGAGTATAAATAGGAGCTTTTTCATCATAGAAGCTAAACGGAGGTTGAGGCTGTTGAGTCAAAGCCAAATTCGCTTCATAGAAAGACTTAATAGTTCCAATATCTTCCCAGTAACCTTCAAATGGATAAGCTTGAACATTGTAGTCTTTGGCGGAATTAGGTAGAATTTCCTTACCAAAATCTGGAGCTTGGGATTCTTCCAATAGTTTGACCATCACATCTTTATTAAAGACATAAATACCCATAGAAGCAATGTAGGGTTGTTCTTTAGCAACTTCTGGACTAACTCCTAAAACAGAGGTATCCACTGCCATAACTTTTAGGGCATCTCCTTTAGGTTTTTCACTAAATTCAATAATCCGACCAGAGTCATCAATTTTCATTAAGCCAAAGTCGGACGCCCGTGCTTCATCAATGGGTAAGACAGAAAGAGTAATATCTGCCTTTGTGTCAATATGGCGTTGGACAAACTCTCGGTAGTCCATACGGTAAAGATGGTCTCCTGAAAGAATTAGGTAATAATCAACGTCCCACTCTTTGAACAACCAGATATATTTACGGACAGCATCGGCTGTTCCTTGGAACCACTCTGGATTATCTTTAGTTTGTTGAGCTGCCAGAACTTCGACAAAACCTTCACTAAAACCAGGGAAATCATAGGCACGAGTAATATGACGGTTCAGAGAAGCGGAGTTGAATTGGGTCATAACATATATTTTCTGCATTTCTGAGTTGATGCAGTTACTGATAGGAATATCTATCAAACGATATTTCCCGGCTAGGGGTACTGCTGGTTTGGCCCGCAGCTTTGTTAATGGATAGAGACGGGTGCCTGCGCCACCACCTAGAATTATACTTAGTACGTTTTTCACGGTTGAACCTCACTGCCAATAATATTCACATTCTAAGTGTCCAACGGTTAGGGATCATTGGCAAGGGGTTAGATATTTAGATATAGTCAGGTTAAATTTTGGTTATGGGTTGGCGATCGCTGATTATCTTTATATTTAATAGGTTAAATACCCCACCATTTATTATTTATGATGCTGGAAATTCCTTGAGAATAATTTTTCCTTATTAGACCTGTGGTGGAAAAGAGGGAGTAGGGAGTAGGGAGTAGGAATTAGGGGGAAAGAATTGATAATTTCTACGGGATAATTGATTTTATTTTTGATTATCACGCCTAGGTCTATTAGAATCCGGTTGAACAATGAACAATGGTCATTGCGACGATAGGAAGCAATCTCGCGTCAGCCCTGAGATTGCTTCCTTCCACGGAGTGACCGTCGCAATGACTTAGGTAATAGTAATTACTCTGACTTTATATTATACCTTTTTCAATGTTCTTTTACAAATCCTACATACCACTAAAAATTAAAATTTTTATAAGCCAAGAAGTGTAGTGAGAGTTGGTAGATAATTTTTGAGAGTAGTTGCTAGTTTGCTAGCGTCTGTCATTGCTGCTGTTAAACCTTTAAGAGCATTCAAAGCCATTGAACAAAGTTTTAGGATACGTTCTCCTGGTGTTTTTTTAGCTTCTTCTGCTATGGTTTCTACAGCTTCAAGAGCTTGCTTTTTTTGAGCTTCTGAAAGTATAGAATCATCATTAATTGATTCTTGCAAGGCAGTTAAAATAGTTACTAAATCTTCGCCTTTTTCTGTTTTAATATCCTGAAGTTGTTGGATAGTGTTGTTAATCTGACCATTGAGGTTTACCAATGCCATACTTCCTGAATTTGTGAGAGTAACATCACTCAGATGAACATCTCCAGATGTGGTTTTATCTCCACTAATTAGATCGCCACTTACTGTAGGATTTTCATTTTTGTTTTCCATAATTTCTACCTTTTCTGAAGGGTTTAATAATATATTAGGTTTATGACCTTGAATTAATAATTCATGATAATAATTATTTGTAATGCTCTGATGAATTGCCGGTTTATCTGCGGTTGGTGAAACACCAATTTGTGCGAGAACTACATTCTCATCTTTTTGCTCTATTTTCCAGCGACTTTTATTGATTCCTTGATATTTATTTGCTGTTTTATCTAGAGCAGTACCTAGAGCTTGCCAACCACCAAAATCAAAATCGTGTAAAAGTACATCTACAGTTTCTTGAAGTTCATCTATCCATTTTTCAAATTCACCATCTTTAAATTCTCCACTGTCTGGTTTAGGTTCTAAAAAACCGTGTTTGCCTTGCTTTATATAAATTCTTTTACAGTCAACTTTATCAAAGCAAGTACGACTATTTATACTCCAATCTTCTATACAGGTTTCTGTTAGACTAGCTCCGGAAAAATTTACATCTAATACTTGAGCTTTAGATAAATTTGCTCCTTCTAAATTAGCATCTGTTAAGTCTGCACCGTTTAAGTTTGCTCCTATAAGAATAGCTTCTGCTAAATTAGCCCCTTTTAAGTTAGCACCACTAAGATTTGCTCCAGTATAATCTTTGCCAGTGCCATCTTCTGGATTTGTAAGTAGTTTTCTCACATGAGGATCTTCTAAAATTGTATCTTGCAGTCTAGATAATTCTAATCCTGTAACATTTTTAAAACTAGCGCCAGTTAATATAGCTTTTCTAAAATCTGTATGGGGTAAATGTGAATTATCAAAACAAGCATCTGTTAAATCAACACCGTAAAAAGATGTTCCACCTGTGGCAGATAAAAATATAGCTATTTTTTTTATCCATGCAAATTGTGGTGAACCTCTGATAGCTTTTCTACCAATAATATAACCTGTGAGAATTATAGTTATTATTAAAATGCTTATGGCAACTTTCTCTAGTGAAACTTTTTCATCCTTAGTTAAAAATATAGCTGCAAAGATGACACTAGCTAAAGTTAAAAATTGACTTAAAGTTCCACTGGTAGTATATACAGTAGTTATCAGTAATGCAATAATTGTTGTGCCTAAATATGCTAGAGTAATACTAAATCCAAGAAATGGCAGCGATTGAATTATTATATTAGTTATATTAGTTCCTTTTTCACTGACAAACCCGAATATATTGGGAACAACGGTCAATATAAAAATTATAGAAATTCCAACTTTTTTAAAACCATTAATTACTATATAATATAGGGAAAAAAGATAAGGTATTGAAGTCATTAAGATAGCTTCCTTTGTATTTATATTAAAATTACCTATCTTTTGTAACTCTCTCAAAATTTGACTGACCACAAAACCATAAATTAGAGGTATCAAACTTGATAAAATACCTACCAATATTCCCCATAGTGTTATTAGTAATTTATGGATGTTTTTATGTCCTGCTGATGCATTACTAAATTCTTTATTTTGAATACTACCCTTAAAAGTAATATTGCGAATATTCCTTGAGTCAAACTTATTCATTTACTTAATTCAGGGGTATTTTTGATTAACAACCAAATCCCACATATCTACACCATAAATCTCTGTATTGCCAAAATGAATGATACCTCTCGCTGTTATCGTCACTAATACTGTTATCGTCACTAATAAAAGATACGTCTATGTACTCATTTCTCAGAATCTCTATAAATTCTGCTGAAGTGCCTGTCTCTTTAATAAAGTGAGCTTCATTTTGATATTTTTTCTTGATATAAAAGTCTATGTCAAACTTAAATAGAGGTAAATCTACTTCTCTTTTCTTCAGAGTATCGATATTACAATCTAAAGCACTACAAATTTTGTCAAGTTGTTTCTTAGTAGATGGCTCTTTTAATTTTTCTTTACTTATAGGTTGAGTGCTATAAAAAGTTAATACTGATACATCTACTCCAGATTTTTGAGTCAACTCTTTCAACTTTTCAGATACATCACTATCTGGATACAACTCCTCTAGCCTGTATAATATCTTAAGTTGAATTGCTCCCTTTTCAATACTTTGTGGCTCATACTCATTATTAGAAATAATCATAGTTTTTGGCGCATCTTCACCCTCAAACCATCTTGTAGGAAATTCTTCTATCCAATCTTCTGTAGGGTTCTTTGGATAAGATTCAACTTTAACTTCTTCTATCGTACTATTTTGCTCCTTTAATTGTAGAGCTTTTTTTGTCAGTTTTAGCCATGTCATAATTACTTAACCCTCAGATTTTTTGAATTATTTATTGATAGTTATATAATTATTCATTCTAGAAAGCTTAAATATGGAAAAAAATAATATTGTTACATAATTTTACAACAAGTTCAATATCTGGTAACTTTGAGTAGAATAACTTAACTCAAAAGTTTATCTATGCAAATTCAAACACCAAAATGGGTAAAACACGCCGTATTTTACCAAATTTTTCCAGACCGTTTTGTTAAAGGTCAACCGCCGACTCAAACCAGAAAAGGAATAGACAAAGGTTGGTATCCCAGCATCCTAGAAGCTTGGCATGAGTCTCCCACTATTCAAGGTTACAAAGGAGGGAACCTCTGGGGTGTCATTGAAAAACTTGACTATCTTCAGGAACTTGGTATCACCGCCATTTACTTCACCCCAATTTTCCAATCAACCTGTAACCACCGCTATCATACCCATGACTATTATCGAGTCGATCCAATTTTAGGAGGCAATGAAGCTTTAAGGGTATTGATAGATGCTGCTCACGATCGCAATATTAAAGTAGTTCTTGACGGAGTTTTCAACCACGCTAGTCGTGGTTTCTATTTCTTTAATGACATCTTGGAAAACGGTCCTTACTCTCCCTGGTTACATTGGTTCAAAATAGAAGATTGGCCTCTGTCTGCTTATGATGGTAGTTTGCCTGCTAATTATGTGGGTTGGGTAGGCAACCGTGCTTTACCTGTATTCAATCACGATAACCTAGAAGTGAAAGAATACATTATGGAAATTGGGGAATATTGGTTAGAATTTGGCATTGATGGTTGGCGGTTAGATGTACCGTTTGAGGTGAGGACTCCTGGGTTTTGGCAAGAGTTTCGCGATCGCGTCAAAGCTATTAACCCAGAAGCGTATATTGTGGGTGAAGTTTGGAGTGACTGTGTACAATGGTTAGATGGAACTCAGTTTGATGGCGTGATGAATTATTTGTTTACTGGTCCGACTATTGCTTTTACCGCAGGCGATCGCGTAGATATTGAGCAAGTTAAAGGCCGTGACTATGAAGCTTATCCAGCGATATCTGCTGTTGAATACGGTCAGAAAATGCAGGAGTTGTTGCAACTTTATCCTTGGGAAATTCAATTAACTCAACTCAATTTATTAGATAGTCACGATACAGCTAGAGTTTTGAGTATTGCTCAAGGGGATCAAGCAAGTGTTGAGCTAGCTACTTTATTATTGATGACTTTTCCTGGCGCACCAAGTATTTATTATGGTGATGAAGTAGGTTTACCAGGGAAGTTAGATCCTGACTCTCGTCGTGGTTTTCCTAATAATGAAGAATGGGATAATCAAGTTCTGGAATATCATAAACAGTTAATTGCTATTCGAAATGAATATTCTGCTTTGCGGACTGGTCGTTATAAGGTTTTGTTTGCTGAGGGAAATGTTTATGTATTTGCTCGTATTTTAGGGGATGAAGAACTTATTGTCGGTGTTAATATTGGTATAGAAGCAGCAAAATTCAATGTCAATGCTAGTAAGCTGAAATCTCAACCCAATAAAATTGTTTATGGTAGTTGTCATATATCTTGGCAAGGAGAAAATGAAGCTAGTAAATTAGAGTTAGATTTACCTGCAAGAAAAGGTTGTATTTTGGTCAAAAATTAATCTTGCTTGAACACAAACTTGATAATGACAAAATAGTTGATTTTTATTTTAGAAGGGAGGGCTATTTTATGGATTATTTATATCAACTCCCCCCCTTTATTAAACCAAACAAACATGATAGACTAATTCAGAAATATCATAACAAAAAATTGGATTATTATGACAATAGCACCCAATATTCCAGAAGAAATATCGCCATCCACTGATACCTTACTAACTTCAGAAACAGACCAAGAATTTAATTGGAGAAATTGTTGGTATCCAGTCACATTTATTCAAGACTTACCCACAAAACGTCCTTACAGTTTTTCCTTGTATGATGAACCCTTAGTTTTGTTCAGAAATAAAGATGGTAAGCTAATTTGCCTTGCAGACCTTTGCCCCCATCGTGCAGCTAAACTATCAGAAGGACAAATAATTGACGGCAAAATAGAATGTTTGTACCACGGTTGGCAGTTTGGCAGTCAGGGAGAATGTTTGCATATTCCCCAGTTGCCAGCAGATGCGAAAATTCCGGCAAAAGCTTGCATAAAATCATTTCTTATAGCAGAAAAACAAGGCATAGTCTGGATGTGGGCTGGGGAAGCAAACGTAGCTGATGAAAAACTAATCCCCACTGTGGCAGACTTAGACAACCCTACAGTCGTTAGTTCAGACTATATGATCGACCTACCTTACGATCAAACCTACTTTATTGAAAATGCTATCGATCCATCTCACCTATATATTAGCCATGAAGCTACTCTGAATAGTCGTCAACAAGCTCAACCTTTGGAAATGGAAGTTATAGAAACTTCTGCTCGTGGAATTAGAGGCAGATATCGGAAAACAAGACAACAGACTCAAAACTGGATGCAGCTTAATTTTATTGCCCCCAATTTAATTACATACAGAGGTGCAACTACCTCAGAAAAATCACAACGGGTAGGTGGAGCGGCACTTTATTCACTGCCTACAGGAAAGGGAAAATGCCGAATTATCATCAGAAATTATACTAACTCTCCCAGTTGGAAACTTAAGTGGCAACCACGCTGGATGGAACATTGGTATCGAGATAAGTTTTTGGAAGAAGATTTACCTCTAGTAGTTGGTCAGCAGGCAGCAGTACAAAGGTTAGGGCAAAGTTTAAGTTCTCTATATTTGCCGTTGAAAACTTCCGATCTATTAGTAGTTGAGTATCGTAAATGGTTGGATAAATACGGAGAATGTTTACCATATTATCTAGGTTACAACACTAAGTCACTTCCAGACCAAGAAAACTTACCAGTTAATCAAGAACCACCAGCTTTAGATCGCTTCTCACGACATACTCAAATTTGTAGTTCTTGTAGTCGCGCCCATAAAACAGCTATTCGTTTCAAGCAAATATTTGTGGGAGTGGCGATCGCTCTTGCTGCTGTAGCGATAATAACAGAAGATTTTGGTATTAAATTATTGCTTGTTGCTTTTGCTCTATGTAGTGTGGGGTTAGCAGTTGTTGCTGAGAAGTTCAAGATTAGGTTTGAACGTGCTTATACTAGGCATTAATATAAGTACATATTTTCCCAAGTCTAATATCATGTCTAATTGAATAGTTATAAGTGGATAAATATTCAGGTAAATAAATTGTGTGTGGTCCACTATAATTATGTTTATGTAGGATAAAAGGTTCTAGGAATATCTTGCTCCCATTTCAGATATTCCTTTTTTATGCTTCTAAAATTCCTACAATAATCTGGAGTAACTCTAACAAATCTGTAGGAACTCGATATAGATTTGTATCTTGTATAATTCGTTTTTTTTCAGTATCAAGAACAGCAAATTGCCAAATATTGCCCATTGATACTGCACCATATAACATAGAATAACTAGGGTTTGCTGAAAAAGTATAAGTGGTAGGAGTAGGACTCAGGACTCAGGACTCAGGACTCAGGAGGAATAGGGCATTTAGAGGAGGTTGTCGGAAGAATTATTCCTTGATTTTTCTCCCTCGCGTCACCCTAAAATCCTAACTTTTTAAGCTTTTTAGACTGAAAACCTTGCACTTTTTCCAGACCTAAAATGCTTTTACCTTTATCTGTCAATACTGTGAGATTTATTCAGCAAGCCCTAACTAGCAAATTCTGCTTGCTTTACAGCGATCAATTCTACTGCAAGCTGTGTGAAACCTCTTTGTAAGTCAGCATTTTTAGCCTCAATAACTAAAAACTGACTTTGGGTTTGGAGAAAATAATCTAATTCACCTTTTAACTGTTCGCTAACTTTTAAAGAATACCCAACCTTAATTTTAGCTTGGGTGTAGTGAATTGACTCCATCAAAACAGGACCAATCAAAAACTCCCGCCTTGCCATTTCGCTAGTTAAACTGACATAGGGTAAAATCTCTTCTAAGCGTTGTTTTAAACTCTCTAACCGTTCCAGTTGGCGATGGGTTTGGGGTAAAGTAAGCGATCGCGATTCATACCCGTAGCCAAAATAAGATAGAATGTCGTCAGGTTCAGAGTTTAATCTAAAATAGTCAGCAAAGGTATTAAGACTGAGTTGGGTCAATAACCGAAATTATAGACATATAACATAAATTATCTATATACAAAATCAAAATTTCTGCTGTGATTAAATTTTAGTAGATTTAGATAATATTAGGAAATCTTCAATAAAAGTTTCCTCCATTTAGATATAGGTTGTACAAATAAATACACCTACAAGTGTAGCTCCAATTGCGGTTGCAATAATATTTAATATATACTGAATAATCATTTTACAATCTGACCAAATTTATGCAGATCAACATTAAATCGTTAAAAATGCGTTTTTACGGAGCTAAAGACATAGACTCCATAGCTCAATTGAGTAAATTTTCCGAGCAAGAACGTCTAGGAATGAAAGCCGTCGCCCAAGTTTTACCCTTCCGAACTAACAATTATATAGTGGAACAATTAATTGATTGGAATAATATTCCTGACGATCCAATTTTCCGACTGACTTTCCCTCATCAAGAAATGCTAGACTCACAGGACTGTAATCAAATTGTTCAGCTTTTAACAGAAAATGCTCCTAAAGCTGTTTTAAAAGAGGCAGCTAACAAGATTCGTCGGCGACTCAATCCTCATCCGGCAGGACAAAAAGAGTATAATGTTCCTACCTTCAATGGCGAACCTGTCCCTGGAATTCAGCATAAATATCAAGAAACAGTCTTAATTTTTCCGACTGCAGGGCAAACTTGCCATGCTTATTGTACTTTCTGCTTTCGCTGGCCTCAATTTGTGGGACTTGATGACTTAAAATTTGCTACCCGTGAATCAGGAATCTTTCAACAATACCTGCAACAACATCAAGAAGTCAGTGATGTCTTGCTAACAGGGGGCGACCCGATGACCATGAAAGCATGGCAACTGGCCCTGTATATTGAACCTTTACTCGAACCAGAGTTTGACCATATCCAAACAATTCGGATTGGGACAAAATCTATTTCCTTCTGGCCTTATCGTTATGTCACTGATGAAGATGCTGATAATACGTTGCGCTTGTTTGAAAAGATAGTCCAACGGGGCAAGCATTTGGCGATAATGGCTCACTACGAACATTGGAAGGAGTTGGATACCCCAGTTGCTCAAGAAGCAATTCGACGGATTCGCTCTACAGGGGCGCAAATCCGCACTCAAGCACCATTAGTACGCCACATCAATGATTCGGCAGAGACTTGGGCGAAAATGTGGCAAATGCAGGTGAGTTTGGGTTGTATTCCTTACTATATGTTTGTAGAGCGACAAACAGGTGCGAAAGACTATTTTGAAATTCCCTTGGTCCAGGGTTGGGAAATTTATCGAGAAGCTATACAACAGGTGTCTGGTTTGGCGAGAACCGTAAGAGGTCCAGTAATGTCAGCGTTGCCTGGAAAAGTAGCTATTGATGGTGTTACTGAAATTGCTGGAGAAAAGGTTTTTGTATTGTCATTTTGGCAAGCTCGCGAATCTGACTGGTGCAAGCGACCGTTTTTTGCTGGTTTCGATGCAGATGCTACTTGGTTGAACGATCTTAAACCTGCTTTTGGGGAGGATAAGTTCTTTTATGAGAGTGAGCTTGAGGAAATTTTGACCCGAAGGTCATTGAAACACTAGATTTTTAAAGCTTATTTCAACCCAGCGTTGCTGAATCAAGGTATGAAAATAAAAACTTAATAATCTCAAGTATTTGTCATTCAATAGTTTACCGTTAGCGGTAGCAATGCAAAGCATTATTGTCAACAAATACAAATCATACCGAAAATCAGCAACACCATTATCTGAAATTTTGGGATGTTCCAGTTCTTTATAGAACCCATTTGGTATCTATGATCGGCAGTGTGGAGAGTGTGGGAGGTGTGGGGGGCTTACAAGGGGTTTTTTACCTTTGATGTCAAAGAAGTGTGGGGAGTGTGGGACCCACCCCTAACCACTCCCAGGAGGGGAAGTGTGGGGAGAGGGAGAAGTTTTGAGGGATTTATTGTATAAAAAAGTACATTGACTGTGGAAATTTTATACTGAATAAAAGTGATTACTCACCTCTTTCTTAAAAACCTATCCCTGTAAGGGTGTGGGCAGAGAGGAAAGTTTAGGAAGATGTAGTATTGGAGGTATTGGGAGTATTTTTTACCGAATAATTCAGGACTTACGCAAAGGTACTATGTATAGAGTTAAAAAACTATTCCGTAATAGTTTTGAGCGCTATATATAGTACCTTTGCGTAAGTTTTATAATTAATAATTATTAATTAAATAATTCAGCTTTATTAGTCTCCCCTTGGCTGCGCCGCGAGCTGTCGCTCTACAAGGGGAAAAAAAGTGTTAGGATATTTCCTTATATCCCACATTCCGTTTTATTAGCCTCCCCTTGGCTGCGCCGCGAGCTGTCGCTCTACAAGGGGAAAAAAAGTGCTAGGATATTTCCTTATATTCAATTCCCTTACGGTTTTAACCACCAGGTAATTATCCATTAATGAACAATTTCTCTAGCTAGCCTAATTCTCACAGAGAATTCCACTCCTCAAAAATCAACATCTGTGGTATTGATACATTATAGACATAAACAATAATCAAAAATCATGCTCCGGTATCCTAGTATATACATCAATTCTTTCCCCCCTAATCCCTATTCCCTATTCCCTACTCCCTCTTTTCTGGAGATACCAAATAGCTTCTATAGATATTCACAGCGATCGCTATTTTCTAAAATCATATCAAATCCGCTTAATTCGATATAAAAAAATGTTCCATCTTCAGTCATTGCCAAATCTTTCTAAATTCTCTTCCATTCGCCCGTACAGGAGGGGCGAATGGCCATTTGCCCCTACTACTCCTGACTCCTTATCTAATTACACCAATGCTACCGGATTTGATATCATACCTTAATTCACCAAAACCCAATTTAATACAGCAGTTTTCATTTGGGTAGACCACAGTAGGGACATTCCATTGAAATGTCTCTATAAGGTTTTGTTTGTGACTATGTGGTTTATCAATCTGAAAAGTGCTATAATTTAATCTAATTAAAGGAAGTAAAAATGATTCGACAAGAAGATGTTAAAATTCTTTTCAAAGAGGAACAAGCACTGAAATACGACCGAAAAGATTATCTAAAATTTCACGAAGAACTTTCATCAAAAGACCGAGAAATTACTATTTTATTTCAAGATCAACCAATTTTTGATGTTCTAGTTCCTAAAGGAGTTTTTAACCCCTATGGTGGTATAGCCGCTCAAGCTTTTATGAGCGGTATTTTAAACAAAATAATTGATGCCAAGGGCAAAAGGGTACTCGATCTCGGATGTGGTTGTGGAGTTATTGGTTTGTGTTGCCTTTTTAAAGACAGTAATAAAGTGGTGTTTTCCGACCTTCATCCCAATATTATGCCACTAAAAAATAATCTTCTAATTCGAGAACAAGATGAGGTGAAGGTACAAGATTTATGTGTGGAAGAAAAAGACCAATCATATGATTTAGTTTTTATGTCGTTTCCCAGTCGTTCGATCGATCGCCAGATGGAAGCAGATTCCTACGAAATAGGAATCTTAAGGAATGATGATCTAGTGTTTCGGGCGATCGAGCAGATAGGACGAGTATTAGCACCTGGGGGAGAATTTGTCTTTTTTTATCGGGTGTTTAACGATCGCTTCCCACTGTCTCTGGAAGTGATGTCGAAGTTAGCAGCACATTTCGACCTTACCACTCTCAAGTTACTGTGGTATTTAGGAGAGGACAACGGACATGGTTTATTGTTGTCTGTGGATAAATATTCAGGGAAATAAATAAGTGTATCACAATAATTAGGGAGAAGTCAGGAGAAAGAAGTGTTTTCATAACTAATTATCCGGACATGGTATTACTTCTGACTTAGTTAGAGTTGCTCAAAATACTCATTATAAAAACAACTTCTGACTTCATTAATTCCCTACAACCTTTTGCATATAATTTCCCCATAACTGGGCAGCTTGTCCACTGCTGCCATAAGTAGGAGAGTTATCATCATTTCCTAACCAAATTCCTGTAACTATACTTTGGTTAGGAATATATCCAATAAACCATAAATCTACTGCTCTATTAGTTGTACCAGTTTTACCCGCTTCTCCTAATCCTAGATTAGCACTACCACCTGTACCAAATTGCACAACTCCTTGGAGCATTTGAGTCATTCTTTGTGCTATGTATGGTTGCAGAATAGGGCGGTTAGCTTGAATATCTCCTTGAGGGTTTTCACAATTTGGGTCTGGGTTATAAGAATAAATGCAGCGACAAGTGTAAATATTATTGCGATCGCCACAATCACTACTATCTATAATTTTCCTAATAGTATGGGGTTTATTCGCCACTCCACGATTAGCAAATACTCCATAAGCACCTGTCATTTCTAAGACATTAACTTCACTTTGACCTAAAATCAACCCAGGTACAGCATTTAACTTAGACTTAATTCCTAAACGCCTTGCCATTCTTACCACTCTATCTAAACCTACCTGTCGAGCGACTCGCAAAGCTACTACATTCTCAGAAAGTGCCATACCTGTATACATATTTGTATTCCCGTTACGGCGTTGACAACCGTCGTAACTCACACCCATCCATCTTAGGGAATTACAAGAATATAATTTTGTTGGTGGTATTCCCCTTTCTATGGCAGCAGCATAAGCAAAGACTTTAAAAGTAGAACCTGGTTGACGTTGTGCTTGAGTTGCCCGGTTAAATTGACTTTTTTGGTAATCTGCACCTCCAGTCATAGCGATAACTTCCCCATTCCTAGAATCTATTGTGACTATAGCACCTTGAGAAAAGTTCGCATAAGAACCAACGTTATTAATGCTATCTTGCAAAGTTGTTTCTGCATGAGTTTGAATTTCAGGGTTTAAAGCTGTTTGAACAACAAAATTTCCTTCTCTAGCTAAGTCTTCTCCTAATAAATCTTCTAGTTCCCTAAATACATAACTGTAATAATAGGGTGCTATTGTACTTTGGATAATTTCTTTAGCTTTCGGATTAATTTCTATACGCGATCGCCTAGCTCTATCTGCTTCTTGTTGGTTAATCATACCTAAAGTAAGCATTCGATAAAGAACCCCATCTCTTTGTTGTATAGCTTTTTGATAATTTTGTACTGGATTAAAACTATTAGGTGCGGGTAAAATTCCTACTAATGTTGCTGCTTCTGATAAAGTTAAATCTGTTGCGCTTTTACCAAAATAAAATCTTGCAGCATCTTCAAATCCATATAAATCTAATCCTAAATAAACTTTATTTAGATAGGCTAATAATAAATCTTCTTTACTATAAAAAGCTTCTATCTTGAGAGCTACTATTGCCTCTCGTAATTTCCGACCAG
This sequence comes from Dapis hubbardiae BLCC-M172, assembly GCF_050016015.1. Classification (NCBI taxonomy): domain Bacteria; kingdom Bacillati; phylum Cyanobacteriota; class Cyanophyceae; order Oscillatoriales; family Microcoleaceae; genus Dapis; species Dapis hubbardiae. Next base: position 45,600 of record NZ_JBNHEQ010000178.1, on the reverse strand, counting down.
CAGAATCTTCTGTACCTACATAATCTCGAAATATACTCCTTGCTAACTGCTGGGTAACTGTACTACCTCCCTCGCGTATACCATCCGAACGTAAATTTGTCAATATTGCTCTTAAAATTCCGATGGGGTCTACGCCGATATGCCAATAAAAGCGACTATCCTCAGAAGCAATTACTGCATCTGGTAAATATTTAGAAAATTTAGAGATCCGTCCTAATTCATAATGGGAATTTCTATAAGCTGGACGTAGAGGTGTTTGTCCATCACGAGCATAGATGACTACTGGGCCAGTAATTGGGTTGGGTAGGGGGTCTACCTGAAATTTTGTCCATTCAAGTAGAATGATTAAACTGACTAAAGCAGTGAATCCTGAAATGCCAAAGAAACCATAACGAAGGACTTGAATGTACCATGCAGGAGGATGGATATAACGAACTTTAACAGCATCAGCTAATGCAGGTGGTCCTAAAGTTAAGATATCGCCATGACGTAAAGCCAGACTAGAAATCTGTTTTTTCCCATTGTAGATACCATTAGCAGAGTTTTCATCTTTTATTATGTAAGGGGCGTTAGCTCCATTTGGGTTTCTTGAGATAGACAGATGAATTTTGCTAATTAGAGGATTACGAATGACAATATCACAAGCTTGGGAGGAGCGTCCGAGTAAATAGCGATCGCCCAGAAGAGAATATTTTTTGGTTGGAGTAGTTTCTGCTTCCTCTATCCATATTTCAGGTACTTTAGCATTAGGTCTCAGTGCTAGTCGAGAAAAGTTGACACTAGCATGAATAGTTTTCACCACCTGGGTAATACTACCCAAGAGAGTTTGAGGATTACGAGGAGGCTGAGAATAATTCATAACTATAGGTAGTAGGGAATAGGGAGTAGGGAGTAGGGGAGTGAGGGAGAAGTAAAAAAGTATGAATAATTAACACGCTATACCCGTTACAAAAACAACTTCTGCCTTCTGAGTTCTGACTTCTGATGACTTCTGCCATTCACCTAATTATTTGTAACATTCTTTGATCAAAATGGTATTACTTAAAATTGCCCTGATTATTTTTATAACCAGAGTAGGTAACATTCTTAGCTTCAAGTTATATAAGCTGAAACTGAGGATTTCTATAGTAGCTTTATTTAATTTTACTCATAACTCTTAGAATTTGCTGCTCAATGGCATTGGTGAAATAAGCTATGAAATTCGTATCGGAGTAAGATTGATAGTAAGTAAAAAAGCTGTTTTAACTACTAATTACTAATTCCTGAATTCTGACTCCTGATTCCTAAAAATCATACAATCATTCACCAACGCCGCTGCTCAATATACCATTACTATCAAAGCAAAACTTGATAATTATTAACTAAATATCTCCAATAATAAAAAATAAAATCAATTATCGTGTATAAATCATCAATTATTTCCCCATAGTCTGTGTGGACGTTGCATGCAACGTCCCTAATAGTCCCTCTTTTCTGGATATATCTACTAAATTTGGCGTTGCATAATCTAAATACCCATCCTTCAGCAACGCCCTAAATTTTAACTCCCCCGGCGGGAAGTCCCGCGCTCTCCTGTTTTGCTAGCGCACAACTATCCTAGGTCATGCTCCGCAAACGCACTTCGGCTGTCGCCGACATAGAAAGCGGAGCATTCCCTATACGAAAAGGCGGAGCAAGTGCGGCAGCTATTAGGGGAGCGTCGTATGGGAAAGCCGGGCGTTATCTGTGTGGTTCGTCCTAATTTTATCTACTATTATAGCTATTGACAATTACAGATATTATCACTAAAATAGTCCTTTCTTGTTACCAACACAGGGGGAGGACATCACCTCTGTCACGCGCAGCGGTCAGGGTTGACCAGACCGAAGAATACCGCGTTGTCGCGGAACGCGCAACGTCGGGAGTATGTCAATCTAATCCAGAGTCAGTTACTGCTCCAACACTGCTAGAGGAAACTAACTTAGCATACTTAGCCAATACACCTCTAGTATATCGGGGTGTCGGTGGTTCCCATACTTCACGACGCTTTTCTAGTTCCTCATCAGAAATATTTAACTGTAGTAAACGCTTATGAGCATCTATAGTAATCATGTCTCCTTCTTTGATTAGAGCGATCGCTCCACCTACTGCTGCTTCTGGAGCTACATGACCAACTACCATACCGTAAGTACCACCAGAAAACCTACCATCAGTAATCAATCCTACTTTATCTCCTAAACCAGCACCAATAATAGCGGAAGTTGGTGCCAACATTTCCCGCATTCCTGGTCCACCTTTCGGACCTTCATAACGAACTACTATAATATCTCCTGCTTGAATTTTGCCTGCTAATATTGCTTCTAGGCAAGCTTCCTCTGATTCAAAAACTCTTGCTGGACCTGTTATTTCTGGGTTCTTAACTCCTGTAATTTTAGCAACGGCTCCCTCAGTTGCTAGATTTCCTTTTAAGATAGCTAAGTGTCCTTGAGCATACATGGGATTATCCCAAGGGCGAATCACATCTTGGTTTGCAGGTGGTTGAGAAGGTACATCTGCTAACTGTTCCGCAATAGTTTTACCAGTTATAGTTAAAGCATCTGGGTGGAGTAGGTCATGTTCTAGGAGCATTTTCATTACTAAAGGTATGCCACCTGCTTGATGCAAATTTGTAGTAACATATCTACCACTTGGTTTCAGGTCACACAATACAGGTACTCTTGCCCTAATAGTTTCAAAATCATCAATAGATAATTCCACATCCGCAGCATGAGCTATTGCTAAGAAGTGTAACACTGCATTGGTGGAACCCCCTACAGCCATGATTACTGAAATTGCATTTTCGATGGCTTTGCGAGTAATAATTTGACGAGGTAAAATTTGTTTCCGAATAGCTTCTACTAATACATGAGCTGATTTTTCTGTACTATCTGCTTTTTCTGCATCTTCGGCAGCCATTGTTGAGGAGTACATTAGACTCATTCCCATTGCTTCAAAAGCTGAAGACATGGTATTTGCAGTAAACATTCCTCCACAGGAACCAGCACCAGGACAAGCTCTACGTTCTATTGCTGTTAATTCTGTTTCGTCAATTTTTCCAGCACTATATTCTCCTACCGCTTCAAAAGCACTTACAACTGTTAAGTCTTTACCATTATAATTGCCTGGTTTAATAGTACCACCATAGACAAAGATGGCTGGGATGTTCATGCGGGCGATCGCTATCATTGCTCCTGGCATATTTTTGTCACATCCGCCAATAGCCAGAACTCCGTCCATTGTTTGGCCATTACAAACTGTTTCAATGGAGTCAGCAATAACGTCTCTGGAAACTAGAGAATATTTCATACCCTCAGTACCCATAGAAATACCATCGCTAATGGTAATTGTCCCAAATATTTGTGGCATTCCTCCAGCTTCTTTCACTCCGGTCATGCCTCGCATGGCCAAATCATTAATGCCCATGTTGCAGGGAGTAATGGTGCTATAGGCATTGGCAACCCCAATAATTGGTTTGGTAAAGTCTGAATCTTCAAAACCTACAGCTCTAAGCATGGCTCGGTTTGGAGCACGTTGTACTCCTTTAGTTACTAATTGGCTTCTTATATTTTCTGGCATAGTATTTTTTGACTCTACTATCTTAATTTGACCAAAAAAATCAACTGTATACAAGCCCCCGGATTTATTCTTGGAAAAAGAAAAAGGTTTTCGGTCTTGCAAACTATTTGGTTTATCAATGGGGTCATAGTTTTGACTTTTGAAGATTATTACCCACATTCCCCACGTCAATTTCTAGGATTAAAAGTATTACAAATAACTGAAAATATCCAAGTATTTCTACTGTGTAAATTATCTTTATTAGTTTGGCTTAAAGTCAAATCATCAGGGAATAAATTCAGCATAAATACTGAATTTATTTCGACAATTGAGAACTGGCATTTCCTCTTCACTCCTGATTCCTTATTTTTTATACCAAATTCATGCTCATTGCTATACATCTTAACTTGTGATTTATTAATACAATAATAAAGTTATAAATTACCGAAAAATTAAGGTATAAAGCCTCTCCATTCATGGAAAAAAAAGTGGTTGTTTGCGGAGCATGACCTAGGATGGGATGGCGTTTTGCTTCGCAACATATAAAGCGTTTCGGCGCTTGAGCCGACATGAAAAGCGCAGTTCCTCTGTTTGCGCAGCATTCCGCAGGAAAAGAGGCAGCGGGTCTGTAGGAGCGGGTCTCGAAGAAAAAAATTCCTTGAGCGCCAATCCTTCTATGACAGAAGAGTTCAAGAATGCGCGAATTACCTCTCCTTGAAAACAAGAGGATTGACAAACAGGAAAATTTTTATTTATTATCCCCTTAAAAGGGGAGGCGCATACCCACAATATTTCGGTAATTATTAATTATTAATTATTAATTATTAATTATTAATTATTAATTATTAATTATTAACAGAGCCTACAGTTCTCCATGGAAAGTTTCTCACCTTTAGATAGCTGAAAGCCTTAACTAGCAATAGTTATTCCCAGAACTTTGCACTGTCTAGTAATTATTAATTATTACCTATGTCGTGACTGTAGCAATATTTTATGAAATTGGTATTAGACTAAGTTTTGAAGTGCAAACTATGAAACTATGGTATGGCAGTACGCAAATAGAGCTGGGAGATTTAGAAATGCTCAAACGATTGTCAGGGGTTAGTTTTGACTTCTGACTTCTGTTCGTCGCCAATCCGACAGCTCCCCTATCTGACTTGCGCGTAGCGCTATAATGTCCTGCTTTAAATATAAAATATAAAATAGAAAATAGTTTGAGGCAGAGTAAATGGAGGCTGAGGAACTTCTCAAGCAATATGCAGAAGGGGAAAGAAATTTTAAAGGTATTACTTTGGTAGGAATTGATTTAACCGGAGCTGATTTAAGTAATGCTAATTTTACTAGGGCAAACCTCCGTAATGTGATATTTAAGGATGCTAACCTCAGTGGAGTTAATTTCAGAGAGGTGAGTTTGGGGGATGCTTCTTTAAATGGAACGAATTTGAGTGAAGCGAATTTGATTGGAACAAGTCTGGTGAAAACTGATTTGACTAATGCTAATTTGAGTGGAGCTAATCTGCGGGGTTCTAATTCTAGAGAAGCTAATTTGAATCAAGCTGATTTAAGGGGTGCTAATTTAACGGAGGCTAATTTAAGTCAGGCTAATTTGACTGAAGCTAATTTGAGTGAATCTACAATGATTCGCGTTAATTTGATTAGGGCTATTTTAAGTGGTTCTAACTTAGAGTTTGCTAATTTAACAAATGCTTTGATGAATGAATCAATTTTGGAGGAGGTAAACCTGACAAATGGAATTCTGAGTGGAGCTATGTTAAGTGGTTCTAATCTTAGTGAAGCTGATTTGAGTAAATCTACTACTATTGGGGCGACTTTGAGTGAAGCGAACTTAAGTGGAGCAAAACTACGAACTACTAATGCTAGTTGGACTACTTTACGAGGTGCTAATCTCAGTGGGGCTAATTTATTTCGGGCTAAATTAAGTTGGTCAAATCTGACAGGGGCAATTTTAGTTAAAGCTGTTTTGATTGACGCAAAGCTTAATAAAACTAATTTACGAGATGCAGATATGAGAGGAGCAATTATGCCTGATGGTACAACTTTTCCCTAAAAATATTGTTGCTGTTAACTGAAAATTTTAAATTATAATAGGTGTTGTTTTTGATTCTTTATATTAACAAATATTCATAAAATTTATCTATTGTAATCGAATATAATTAGAGTATATTTACAATTTGATCAGAAATTATGGGGAACTGCAGGAGGAGATCAAAATGAATGCTGAGGAATTAAAGAGTCGATATAACCTAGGAGAACGAGATTTTCGCCAAACTAATTTAGTCGGGGTAAATTTAAAAAGTGTACACCTAGAAAAAATTAATTTGGAAAGTTCTTCTTTGGCTTGTGCAGATTTAACTAAAGCTTTTCTTTATGAATCAAATTTTTCTGATGCTTTTCTCTACTCGGCTAACATGAAATATGTCAAATTGGGAAAGGCTCAACTGGTTAATTCTGACTTGACAAAAAGCGATCTACAGGGTTCTTTTCTGGTTAAGTCAAAAGTCTGTGGTGCGAAATTAAGTGGCGCTATTTTATCTGGTGTGAATTTGAGAGCTGCTAATCTTGAAGGTATTAATCTTTGTGGCGCTAATCTTAGTGGTATTAATTTGCGTTCTGCTAATCTGAAAAATGCTAATCTTTGTTGGGCTAATTTGAGTGGTGCTCGACTAAATGAAGCATCAATACAAGGTGCTTTTATGACAGGAGTTAATCTCAGTAAAGCATATTTAATGAAGGTAGATTTACATGGAATGGATTTGAATGGAGTGAATTTTAGTGGTGCTAAAATGAAGTTTGCTAACTTATGTGGTGCAAATTTAACTGCTACAAATTTTAGTGGAGCTAATTTAATTTTTACTGACTTAAAAGCAACAATTATGAATGGTTCTAATCTGAGTAATGCTCTATTAATTTCTAGTGATTTGAGTGCCGCAGTTTTGATGAGAGCTGATTTATCTGACGCCGTTTTGAGTAAAGCTAATTTGAGCAAAGCTAATCTGAATTTAGCTAATTTGTATCAAGCTGATTTAAGTGGCGCTTGTTTACAGAATGCTTATTTGTGGAAGACTAATTTAACTAAAGCTAATCTTGATGGTGTTGACTTAAGTGGGGCTAGTTTAAGAGGAGCAATTTTGGATGGGGTTGACTTACGAAATACTAAGTTAACAGGAGCTATGATGCCAGATGGTACAATTTTCAAAACCTTGAAATAACAAATGTCAAAAACTGACATACATCACCAAACTTACCAATGGATAATTGATAATTGATAATTAATCAATTCGGCTTTATTGCCTTCTATTTCAAGAGAAAAAGCGGTCTATCTTGGGAGCTTTCGGTAGGATGGGATGGCCGGTGCCTCTTCCAGAGCATGACCTAGGAAAGTTGTGCGCCAGCAAAACGCGGAGCGACTAGAATTGCGGAGCGGCTCTGTAAGAGCGGCAAACCTCCCTATCCCTCCACCGCTTTTTATCCATGAATTGAGAGGCTTTATACCTGAATTTTCGGTAATAAAATATATAGTCATAAATCACACAGCAATTAGTTATGATAACTTGGGAGAAATAGTCAGGCAATTAGATAATAAAGCCGATGTATATGGTTGTAAGTTAATCAAAATTAACAGATATTTTCCTAGTGGGACTTACACAAAATAGCAGTAGAAAATAGGCTCAAAGATAGATAAGGAGAGTTTTTTACGTCGAAAAGATATAAATCCTTTATTACCAAGGGTTTTAGCAATTTTTAGGGGATTGACGTAATTCCCTTGTCTAGACTGACTTTGAAGCAGTTTTTATGCCAAAAAATGTCTAAGTACCACTAGTGCCTGTTCTTTCTACAGAGGAAGCTGCTCTGTTAGCTTAGCATTCTAGAGGAAAGCTCCGCTAAACCTTTCAAAGCTTTGTTCAAAATGCGGTCATGTAGTAGAAAAATTACCTCTAAAGAATGGTAAAACCTTCGCATCAAAACATTTTTCTGTTCACTTATAATCTTAAATTAGAATGGGTCGTAATTGTAATCTTTTTATTAATAAATATTGATAAAATTTAGCTGTTATAATCTAATATAATCAGAGTATATTTACAATTTATAGAGGTTTTAACTTCATGACTACAAAACTTTTTCCTTCTTCCTTTAAACCCAAATATTTGTACTCTATATTAATGAAAAATGCTATAATTTAATTATTGAAAAATATAGGAGAAAAGCAACATGAAAGGTGAGGAATTAAAGACTCGATATTCTCAAGGAGAAAGAGATTTTCGCCAAATCAATTTAGTCGGAGTAAATTTAAAAAGAGTAAATCTGGAAAAAGTTAATTTGGCAGGTGCTTCTTTAGCTTGTGCTGATTTTAGTTATGCTTTTCTCTATGAATCAAATTTTTCTGATGCTTTTCTCTACTCGGCTAACATGAAATATGTCAAATTGGGAAAGGCTCAACTTGTTAATTCTGACTTGACAAAAAGCGATCTAGAGGGTTCTTTCTTAGTGAAGTCAAATTTATCTGGTGCTAAGTTAAGTGGTGCTGTTTTATCTGGTGTTAATTTGAGAGGTGCTAATCTAGAAGGTATTAATCTTTGTGGTGCTAATCTTAGTGGTATTAATTTCCGTTCTGCTAATCTGAAAAATGCTAATCTTCGTTGGGCTAATTTAAGTCACGCTCGACTAAATGAAGCCTTAATACAAGGTGCTTTTCTGACAGGAGTTAATCTAAGTAATGCATTTTTGATGAAGGTAGATTTACATGGAATGGATTTGAATGGGATTAATTTTAGTGGAGCTACAATGAAGTTTGCTAACTTGTCTAGTGCAGATTTAACTGCTACAAATTTTAGTGGTGCTAATTTAATTTTTACTGACTTAAAAGCAACAATTATGAATGGCTCTAATCTGAGAGATGCTGTATTAATTTCTAGTGATTTGACTGCAGCAGTTTTGACGAGAGCTGATTTATCTTATGCAGTTTTGACTGATGCTAATTTGAGTAAAACTAATCTCAATTTAACTGATTTGCATAAAGCTGATTTAAGTGGTGCTTGTTTGGAGGAAGCTTATTTGTGGAAGGCTGATTTGAGTGAAGCTAATCTTGATGGTGCTGACTTAAGTGGGGCTAGTTTAAGGGGAGCAATTTTGGACGGGGTGGATTTACGAAATACTAATTTAACAGGGGCTATGATGCCAGATGGTACAGTTAATTAATCACGAGTCAGGAGTCAGAATATAAAAGGATTTTAATTTATCTTAGTTGTTTTGTTCTTACAATATATCATAAATCATTCCTGATTGTTATAGCTGATACCTCATAGCTAAATGCTTAGGTTTTAGTTAATAAGTAAATCTTCATATTGCTAGCAATAATTTGAGAATTTATATATGTTCTATTTGATAGATAGTAATGATATTAAGAAAGCTATTGAGAAATTAACTACAGCTAATTTTCTTTGGATTGATACAGAAGTTGCTGATTATAATACTCGTCAACCTAGGCTATCTTTAATTCAATTATTAGCTGAATCTCAAGATTTGCTGGGTGACGATGTTTATATTTTTGATGTTTTAAAAAATCCTGATTTAACTAACTTTTTTATCGAAAAAATTATGGTTAATCCTGATATTGAGAAGGTATTTCATAATGCTAAATATGACATTAAATTTTTGGGTAAAAATCAAGCTAAAAATATTACTTGTACTTGGGAAATGTCTAAAAAATTACCTTATTATATTTTGTCAGTATCTGATTTAAAACTGAAAACATTAGCTGAAAAACTAACTAATTTTAAAAACATAGATAAAGAACTACAAGGAAGTGATTGGGGACAACGCCCACTGACAGAAAAACAACTAGAATATGCAAAAATGGACCCGGTTTACTTAGCTCAAGTACACTTGGCTTTGTTAGAGTTAATTCAGCAAAATAATTCTGAACCTGCTACTGATAATTTAGATGAATTGACTCACAGATATCAAGAAGTTTTACATGAATGGAAATTGTTAGATTCAGAAATTTCTCATATACTTGAACGGATAAAATTAGCTATGCAGGCGCAGAATATTTCTGAAACTTCTACTTTTAAATTATCCTCTGTACAACGAACTACTCAGAAAGTTAATTTTGCTGATTTGGCAACTCTAGTAAAAAGTCAGGGAATAGATTTGGATTTTACCGAAATAATTAATAATTAAACAATTAAATAATTAGATAATTCATGCCTTGAACCCTCCCCTTTCAAGGGGAAAAAAATAAATATTTTCCTTATTTGTCAATCCTCTCCCTAAAAGGGAGAGGTAATTATCAATTATCCATTATCAATTATCCATTAATGAACATTACTCTTACTCAAAAACTACAAAAAGATTGGGGAAATATTATTGATGAACTTTCCCTAAATACAGAAAGTAGTTCTAGTTGGAAATTGACTTTTAAGAGTTTTCCAGATATTACTGAGCAAGATTACTAACAAAAATCAACAATTTCGACTTTGAAATTATCCTCTGTGGAACTAACTACTCAGAAAGTTAATTTTGCTGATTTGGCAACTCTAGTAAAAAGTCAGGGAATAGATTTGGATTTTACCGAAATAATTAATAATTAAACAATTAAATAATTAGATAATTCATGCCTTGAACCCTCCCCTTTCAAGGGGAAAAAAATAAATATTTTCCTTATTTGTCAATCCTCTCCCTAAAAGGGAGAGGTAATTATCAATTATCCATTATCAATTATCCATTAATGAACATTACTCTTACTCAAAAACTACAAAAAGATTGGGGAAATATTATTGATGAACTTTCCCTAAATACAGAAAGTAGTTCTAGTTGGAAATTGACTTTTAAGAGTTTTCCAGATATTACTGAGCAAGATTACTAACAAAAATCAACAATTTTGCTACTCCTCAAAATAGTTATAATAAATTATATCAGAACTATTCGATAACTTTGGTTTTCTCTACTCCCTGTTCTCCATTTCTACTCATCATTACTTTTTACCACTACTAATTATTTGATTTGACAAATTTGTAGACTAAGTAACTATTCTATTCTATTCTTAGTTAATAGCAAAGCTACTAAATATTGGTAGCTGAAGTATCAATAACTAAATACATATTATTGAGGAAAAGTCAAGATGATGCAAAAAGCTAAAGATATTATGACCACAGATGTAGAGACAATTAAGGGGTCAGCAACAGTAGCTGATGCTGTGAAGAAGATGAATGACTTATCTCTGCGTGCCCTAATTGTAGAACGTCGTCACGACCAAGATGCTTATGGTATTATTACAGAGGCAGATATTGTTTATCAGGTTGCTGCATACGGGAAAGACCCTAAACAAGTGCGAGTGTATGAAATTATGACTAAGCCTTGTATTGTGGTTAACCCAGATTTAGGTGTAGAATATGTGGCACGTTTATTTGCTCAGACAGGTATACGTCGAGCGCCTGTGATTAAAGATACATTACTTGGTATTATTTCAATTACAGATATTTTAAGCAAGAGTGATTTTGTGGAAAAACCAAAATCTGTATTGCTCGAAGGCAGAATTCAGGAAGCTATTGAAGAAGCAAGAAAGACTTGTGCAGAAAAAGGTGTTACTTCTAAGGAATGTGCAGCAGCTTGGGATGTTGTAGAAGAGTTACAAGCTGAAGCTGCTCATCAAAAGGCAGAAAGACTTAATAAAACCGCTTTTGATGAATATTGCGAAGAATTTCCAGACGCTGCTGAAGCCAGAAATTACGATGTTTAGTTTCAGAGTTTTACCTGTATATATATAAGATTTTTTCTTTTAGCACTGAGAATAATATCCAGTGCTTTTTTTGGCGCTTCCGATAGATATAGCTATCATCAATCAGTTTTCAGACTTTATTCAGAATAGCCCCGATAACAGATTAGGCGATCGTAATATCTACAGACTCTATAGAACCCCTGAAGGGGTTTATTTAAAATTAGAGATTGAGAGTAGGGGAGTAGGGGAGTGGGGGAGTGGGGGAGTGGGGGAGATGATGAAGTAAGTCAAAAAAATTCTACCTTTTTCCTCTATTTCTTTATTCTCCATCTCCTGACTACTGAGGACTGAGGACTGACTCAAGAGCCAAAAACCCTTACCTTTGCGGAGATACGCTTAGGGGTTCTATAGAATAGGACTTATGTATTTTTCTCAAATAAAGACTATAAACTATTGCGCAATAGTTTTGAACTATTATATATGGCTTTAGTATAAGTCCTATAGAAGAGAAAAATTACCTTTTGATAGGGTTTAGCAGTTTTTCACACCCCATCAAAAGGAGCAAATATATCTGAATTGCTCTATAAAACTGATACAAGGTGCCACATTAAGTGACAATCTGATTTTTATTTCCTGCTGTACGGACGTTGCACAGGCAAAAATGCGTTTTCCGTTCCGGAATGCTCCGCTTTCCATGTCGCGCAGCGATACGTCCCTAAGACCGTTGGCGATTACTCATCCACAAGAATAAATGGTCAAGCTGACCGTATTCTCAAATTAATACTTGCATCTCATAAGCGGTCTAGAGATATGCCACGCTCAGGGAAATCATAACTTCTAAGACTTAACGGCATATCTTTTACATGACCACAATTAGACCTAACAAATTCAGTATGTCTACCGTTAATTACTAATAGTATCTCACTGGTTACTAGCACTTAAAGTGTCTCACAGTAACATCAGTTAGAAAATTAGGTAATAGACAACCGACTAACTTTTCTAACGGATATATTCTTTCAGAATACTATTTCGATTTGGGTGTCGCAACTTCCTTAGAGCTTTTGCTTCAATTTGTCGAATCCGCTCGCGAGTCACATTAAAGATTTGTCCAATTTCTTCTAAGGTTTTCATCCGACCATCATCCAAGCCATACCTTAAACGTAATACATCCCGCTCACGGGGACTCAAACTATTTAAAACACTTTCCAAATCTTCTCGCAATAAATTTTTAGATACTTGGTCTTCAGGAGTTTCCCCATCTGACTCAATAAAATCTCCCAGTCGAGAATCTTCCTCTTTTCCAATAGGAGTTTCTAAAGATATAGGTAGTTGAGCAGACTTAGCAATAAAACGCAACTTTTCTATGGTCATTTCCATGCTAGTTGCTATTTCCTCTTCTGTAGGTTTACGACCCATTTCTTGAGAAAGAAGCTTAGTAGTTTTCTTGATTCGGGATATAGTTTCGTACAAATGAACTGGTAGACGAATAGTACGAGACTGATCGGCGATCGCTCTGGTAATAGCTTGACGAATCCACCAAGTTGCGTAGGTACTAAATTTATAGCCCTTTTCATGGTCAAATTTTTCTGCTGCTCGAATTAATCCCAAACTACCTTCTTGAATCAAATCCTGGAATGATAAGCCTCGGTTCATGTATTTTTTGGCGATGGAAACCACAAGACGCAGATTAGACTGTACCATCTTTTCTTTAGCTCTACGCCCAAGTATTAACCGACGCTTAAACTTTGACAATTCCATGTCTACAGCATTTGCCCACTCACTGACTTGGGGTTCTCGATCTAAGTTATACATTAGATCTTCTCGAATCCGCTCCAATTCCAGAAGGTCTGCAATTTTACGCGCTAATTCAATTTCTTCATCAGCTCGTAATAGTCTGATTCTTCCTATTTCTTGTAGGTAAAGGCGAATCGAGTCTTCTGTGTAATGCTTTTTTTTGCCCGCAGTGCGAGTACGAGATTTGGCAACTTTACCAGACTTTAGATCATCATCATCAGACTGAGCATCTATATATTCTTCTCTATCTCCGATTAAAATGTCTAACTCATCATTTATTTGTCTGGTTGGGGTTGGCTGAAATAAGTCGCTAGATTCTAGCTCAGGCTGAATGGTGGTTTCGATTACGTTGTTAGTCTGGATCATGTCGCGTTCCTCATGCTCCTTAGGTTGAAGAATAAATTACTTTACAGAAGTTTTCTGTCTATCTTAAGACAGTATAGCTAGTGACCAAACCTGTATGGTTTATCTTTTTTGCAGGAAACTGAGAAATTTCGTGAGTTTACCTGAAATAATATTTACCCATTTCAGGTTTACTTTATTGGTATTGGCTCTTTTTTCACAGTCTTCAGAGTCATATATTATGGCTAACGGTCGTGCCAGTATCATTTTCTACATTTGAACTACCTCAACTCAACTTCGTTATAGTTGTTTTTAGAAGTGGGATAACCCACACAACTGCTTCATAAAACTGATATAAAACGTCACAATTAGTGATGTTTTAATGTTTAGGGATGTTGCATGCAACGTCCGTACCTTCTAAGGTTACACTCTGCAGCAGGACTTCCACAGGTATCAACGGTTAAGGCAACCCGATCTCTCGATCTTTAATAATTGTATTTAGATCCCGGTCTATAGACAAACTACACTTAGGGCAATCAAAGGTCTTACCTATCTGGTAGTCCTATATAGTAATGGTGAATAGTTGCTAAAACGCTGACTATAGGGTTGCCGAAAAAATTACAATGCACCATTACTACCTAATCTTATTTCCCCTTATGCTTTGAGCCTGCCTGCCACATATCTACATTATGCTAATAACTTAAGCTGGGATGAGAGCCATTATTTATCCGACCAAAGTTGGAATTCTTCCTTTAAGTTAGCCATTATGTCAAAGGCTATCACAGGGAAATCATATCAATTTAGGCTATCTGATAATTGGTATAACCAACTTCAGCTCTAGAGCTATTAGCAATAAAAAACAATGAGACAGCTAATTTAAGGATTCATTAATCCGCGACCAACCCCACTCAATGACAACTATTTGGACATGAAGGGTGTAGTTCATAGTTATCTAGCCTTTCATCTTCACCTAATATTTATATTAGTTTGAGAATTGTCTGGGGTTTTAGTTAAACACCATAACAATATTCTTTCTTTAGTTTTTGTGAAAATATCAGAAATTTGACTACACAATTACCTATGGTTGACTATGCTACTTTATTTACAAGGTAAATAATTCAGGGAAATTGTTAAAACATAACAAATTATACCCTAGCTATAAAATCCTTTACCCAATAAAGGCACTAATATATATTTTACTTTGTACTTTCTGTCTTCAACCTCCTTTTTTTTCTAGCATTTACTCTTGTCATTACATCTCCTGTATCTATCAATTGTAAGATTTTTGGAAGATGAATGTGATTAGTTTCATGCTAGCAATAATCTATACATTAATCACCTCCACTATCATAATTATGTTGAGTTGAGAAAAATATTGTTAATTTTTTCACACATATACTAATCCTCGACACGGTTGTGTAGAAAATATTCTATTCAAAGGGCACAGGGTTAAGAATTTCAAAGTTTGTCTTTTGGGATTTTCTAGCAATGATTTCCTATTTCTATAGGACTTAATCTTAACTATATATAAATTTTGCCAAACAGCTTTTTGCTCAAGTGATTTGATTACTTTATTAAAATCTTAAGATTTTCCAGACTTTTGGTTAGTATTTTTATTGATTCCTATATTATTAAGATTTTTTTTACTATATCTGTCATAATTGTGATATTTTTTCCTGATTTTATGGATATAGATAGATTTATAAATTTAGTTTTTCCTTTGTTTCTATACTCTTTGGACTGGATAGTAAATTCAATTTTCTGGGTCAAGTTCAAATTTTTCTTTCACGATGATACTCAATACTAATTGTAATGATTAATTGGATACATCCTTAATTCAAGCTAACTCTGAAAAGCTTAATAATTTTTAGTTTAACAAATTATTTTATCAAGGCCCACTCCTCTTCTCCCACACTTATTATTTTTTGTAATTTTTATGGTCATGACAGGTCAAAATTGATATATTTATTCATATATTATATTTATTTAATACAAATTAATTAATCATTTTAATCTTATACTCACACTTTGGTATTCATCCTTGATTAGTCTTAACTGCTTTAATGAAATGTCAACACTCTAGTTTCAAAATTAGTGGGTAAAGTTAATAGTTGATTCTTTGATATGTAGTTTACAACAATTGACAAAAACTTTTCTATAGCAATCAGTCGTGATTTCTGAGAATAGGATATCAATGGTATTATCATCATATTAAACTTTATTCATGCAGAAGTTCTCACATATGATTCCTGATTGCTATATAAGGACATTTATCTAGAGCAAAATTTTCGCTAACAGATACTCCTTATCTGTAACTTAGCTCAAATTTTAGAAATTGGAGTTAAATATTACGTTAAGAGAAATTAAGTTTTTGATGTTAAGCTGTCATGGTAGATATTCATCCTCCAATTTTTATAAACATTTTCAAAGATAGCATATTAAAATTAGGCAATTCCCAAAGAGTTCAGTGTAACTGCTGAATACAAACACCATTAATTATACAGTCAAATAATCTGCTACAAATGTTGCCAGAACTTTATAGTTGTGAAGTTGTTGTACAGTTGTTAAGATGTATTTATTTTATGGAAGCTTTCTCATATTTTAGTATTTCTCTTCAATAAGGTAAACATTCAGCTATTAGGAGTCAGCAGTCAGCTCCTAGCTTTAATGAATGAAGCAAGAGTTCTTTTAACTTCTACTACATTTTCAACCCAGAATTTGAGTTGTCAACTCATATAATTTATGGGCGGATAATCAGTGAAAAAAAAATTTTGTTTGTAGAATTGCTCTAGCCGTATCTATAGTTCGGGCTGAGAGCTATACTACGAACTTTAATTATAACTATTTAACCGGACATGATATAACTTATGGGCGGAAATTGCAGAAATTATAGATTTATCTCAGGAGCTGATAGCTGATAGCTGACTGCTGAATGCTTACTCAATAAGAACCTTTTCTCAAAAATTTGATGTAATTTTCAACAAGAGGACGGGTTACTTTTCTATTTGTAATTCTTTGTCCATTATGATAATGAATCTGAGCATGGACATGATAACCTGAAGTTCTCCCTGTCAGACCTTGAATGCCAATTGGTTGTCCTTTAGTAATTCTTGTTCCTTTTTTTGGTGGCGAACCTTGAAGCAAATGACCCATTAACCAATAATAATTAGTCCCATCACACATAAGTTCAACTATTTGACCCGCACCTTGGGCAGTCCTAAAACTGCCATTTCGGCCTTGAAATCTAGTTCGGCGAATAGTTCCTTCACAAGGAGCTGGAATAGGAACTTCTAATTTACCATTTAGCTCCAGGGTAAAATCATAAGCTCCTAGAGGAGTATCATCAATGAAATAGGGAGTATGAATTACATAAGGTAGAAATTTATTTGATTTACCATAGTATGGGGTCAACAAAGGAGTAATTTTGGCGAAATTATCTTCTACCCACTCTTGCACAATGACTATTTTTTTTACTGTTTGTCCTAGTATTTTAACTCCTGTTTTGATTAAGGGAGATAACACAGTTATATATATTAAAAATATAAAGATCAAAAAAACAAATAAATTTTTAACTCTACCACTATTATGATTGTATTTTGGTTGTAAAAAAATTTGTTTAATTATGCAAAAAAATGGCAATTTATTTTGTTTTGATTTTTGTTTAAATGACTTTAATTTTCTAAATAATAGCAGATATTGTTTCATAAGCAATTACATAATTTTAATTTTTTTTTGATAACTAATAAATTAATATTATACTCATTACAGTCGATCAAAGAGATTGAGTATTTTTACCACTGAATGGTGTCATATCCCTTGATAAGTAATCTTCAATAATTGATAATTGATAATGGATAATTGATAATTACCTCTCCCTAAAACGGATAGGATTGAATAAAAGGAAAATTTTTTCTTGTTTCTCCACGGTGAGTGAGAGGCTTTATACCTTGATTTTTCGGTAATTTCTCAAAATTCATGGTTGACTTATTAACTGCTTGAGAAACTGTTTGTTAAATGAAAATCAAATCCTTGTTTGGGGTTAGTTTTTCTGGCGCAAAGCTTTCCTATGGTTATGCTGCGGATTCATGTTAACAACAGCAATTTTGCTGCCCCACAACTCCATTCAAGCTCCGCAACATGAAAAAATGGTAATATTGACCCTTGCTGACTCTAGGTGGAAGTTGTCCACCAACCCACCAATATAGCCTCTTCCATCTAACTGTGGTACAGTGATTATAGTAGATTTTATCAACAAAAATGAAACCTTAATTCCATACATCAAAAACTATTTAAAAAGATACTGCTACTGTACTTTATAAACCACAAATATACTGTATTAACTATTGTAGTGGTCTTAATGTTTGTTTGATCAACAGTATCTCAACTATTTCAGAATTTGCTTCTGTTGCAGATATTTTAAATACTGATTGAAATAAATTTTTTTTTAGGTGTTTTTTTCCAACATCTAAAACCCTTTATTGTTAATATATCTAGGAAAAATTTTGAGATTTGCTCTGATATAAAAAAACCTGATTTAGTATTATTTATTAATCAATCAAAAAATAGGATCTAGTTAGAAACTGAATGTATCAGTAAATCTAAAAAAGGGAGTAGGCAATAGGGAAAGGCAAGAACACAGAACTATTGGCTACCAGAAAATAATCTGCAAATATTGACTACAATATAGCTATAAGCAATCCGCGCTTATGTTGCGGGTAATCAAAAAGTCAATAAAAAAAACTGAAACTCCCGCCTGTTGCCTTCTGGAGCTGTTGCCTAAAAAGCAGTAAGATTTTTGACACGAATATGCGGAGGATTGCTATAGTCTTTTGTAGGGGAATAAATACTAATCTTCTCTACTAAGAGTATATGCCAGGAAATAGGCAAAATTATTTGTGTTTTTACTATTCAGTTATATGTTGATTTCTCTGTAGTTTGTTTGTTGCTCCTTATAGACTAAAAATGCACATTTATTTTGCAGAGATACTGAGATATAAGTAAAAAGTCAGGCATTAAAAAATCAGGTAAGCTAATACGCATTTAAAATGCTTATTCGCAAGTCAGAAGTTATAATTCAGAAGTAATCAGGGTTTTTCTTTCAATGATGTACACAAGAATAAGTCGTTTAAATGCACAGTAGTTGATTAAGATTATATGTTTAATTAACTATTATTTTTGGCTATTATTTAATACTCCAAATTGTGACATTATTGAGGTGAATTGGTATAACACCATGAATTAAAAAAGAATGTTACAAATAGTTTATAGTCTGAAGAAGGTAAGGAACTAAAGAATAAAAATAGTACATTTTATTCCTTAATCAGTAGATATAACTTTATACAACAAAATAAGTATTATAATTAATATTTCGTATTTGTAGCAAACATTTATCAAAGTGCTATAAGACAAATAACTCTTTAACCATTCTCAAAAACTGATATAGTATATAGAGTAAATGCTCTTGTCATCATAATATGGATTAATTTGAATTATCTTGAATTACCCACCTCCATAAAGGATGAGTTTCACCTTGATGATTAATCTGACGTACTTGTTTTTCTAAGCGCTTTTGTTCTTCTGGAGATATACCCCAAAGAATGTGTCTACTTTGCCAAACTAAAATAGCAGTTGTAGTACCAAGACACAGACCTAAACCAACAGCAGATAGTTTATTATAAGCTAGGGAATAACGTACAGAAATCCAAGTAAAATGATCTAACCACAAAGAAATTTCTCTCCGTAAACTCCATATACTTAAAGAACCAACACTACTCCAAAGTAACACAACTATCAACCATTTAAAATAGATTATTAGTCTGTAGAGTCTTTGTACTTGAACTTGTAAAACTGACTCATCTTTACACATTTTTAGGATGTTGAAAGAATAAGAAAAAAAGGCAGAAGAGAATTTTTTCTATTAGCAAAAGTTGCTTAAATTTTTTCAAGCTGTAAGAACTAATTTCTCAACTTAAGACTAGAGGTTTTTCACACAAATAGACTACAGACAAAATATAAATAAATGTTTGTAAATTTTTTAAATTTACAGCTCTGAGAATTGTGGTCTATTTGAATGAAAACTTCTATAATAGCTTGAGTTGTTTCCTAGATTTAGGTTTTGAAATTTTTAGGTTACTAGAAAAATTATTCCTGATAGCTACAATAAATTAAGTATTTTCCTGGGAATATTGCACAAACAGATCAGTTGACTAATTAGCTCTAAAAATTTAAAAGTTAGTAAGCATTCAGCTATTAGCGGTCAGCAATCAGCTTTTGAATCAATAATTCCTTCTCAGGTTATGTAAAATCCGGTTATACAGTAATTACCCTCATTACTGTTTCTTAATATAGATATTCTATTGAATGAATAGCAATTTAAAAATTCATCCTATTCAAATTCTTTCTTTCTCCTGAATTCAGAATTCAGAATTCTGAATTATGGCTCCTAACTCCGAGCGCAATAGGATAACTAATTACCCGGATTCTATATTCAAGAAGTATACTTTAGTTGTAACTTTTAATTCTCCTTGGATACTAACTCCTTCTTCCTATGAGTGAGATAATAAGTTAATAACTTATAGCTGAATGCTTACAAAAGTTATAACTTTCTCTAGTTCTGAGTTATATCTAAACAGTATTCTCTTGACCTTCTACTAATTCTGAATTTTCTTCTAAGGGGTTGGGGATAGATTCTCCAATGCGCTCGCGCCACCAAGCTAAAAGTGTACTAGCAACAAAGATACTAGAGTAAGAACCTGCCACAAAACCAATAATTAAAGCCAAAGCTAAATATTTTAAAGTTTCTCCACCAAATATTAGAATACCAACTAATGGTAATAAAGTAGTTACAGTTGTATTAATTGACCTTGTTAAAGTTTGATTTACAGCATCATCAACTATCTGATTAATTGATTCTCCTGGATAACGTTTAATTACCTCTCTAACTCGGTCATAAATTACCACTGTATCATTAACAGAAAATCCAATAATAGTTAGTAAGGCAACCAAAAATAAACTATCTACTTCTACAGCAGCTACTAAACCAAGAATTGAGAAAATGCCAACCGTAATTAATATGTCATGGAATAAGGCAACAAAAGCAAATACAGCATAATCCAACTGAAACCTAAAAGTCAGATATACAGTAATACCAAAAAAAGCGACCAGTAGAGCAGATAATCCAGAAGTAAAAATTTGTCGCCCTAAAGTCGGACCAACCGTATCAATTTGAGTAGAATTTGGGTCAAATTTGCCAAATTCTGTACTTAAAGCTGTGATTAATTGAGTCCGAGTATCAACATCTAAAGTTTTTGTGCGTATGTCAAGAGCTTGTTTCTCTTCTCCCACAACTTGAATACTTGTGTTGCCTAAACCTTGGTTGGTTGTTATTTCTCTAACAGCAGCAACTGTAATAGCCTTATTACAATTGTTGGGTATAGTGCAATCTAATTCTAGTTGTAATCGAGTACCACCAACAAAGTCTAAACTTGGACGTAAAGGCGCACCAATATCTGGCTGAGTCCAAGAAATGACCATAGCAATTAAACCACTAAGTATAATAGACCCGGAAATTCTCCACCAGAGCGATCGCTGTTTAATAACACTTATTTTCATTTTTATTGAAGCAATGAGATGTAGGATATTAGAGAATAGGAAAAATTTTTATAAGCTATAAGCTATTAGCATTTCCTTAGGAAAAGGATATACCCAAGCGAATCGCACTCTTGCTGACTCCTGATTACTGACTACTATTTCCACAGGAAAAAATAGTTCCTTCTTGTTTCAAGAAAGGAACAGAAGAGTAGGAAATAGCTAAATAAGAGAAAAACTATACTCAAGAGGTTTTATTATGATTCTTATAGCTTACATTCTGGAGGTTAATTTATCACATTATCAAAGTCGTATAAAATCAGTAAATTGCTTTTCTTGACCTTTCTCAGACTCAAATAATCAGGAAAATAGTAACTATAAATATAACATTCAGCCGTCAGCTCTCAGCTATTGCTTTTAGTGTGTATAGGAAAGCTTTATTAATGGAGCCAGATTTTTCTGACTACAAAAGTTAGCACCCTTGACCTTAAAGTCTATATTTATTTACCGAAAAATAAAGGTATAAAGCCTCTCACTCACCGTGGAGAAACAAAAAAAAATATTCCTTTTATTCAATCCTATCCGTTTTAGGGAGAGGTAATTATCAATTATCCATTATCAATTATCAATTCTTGAAATCCCCTCCTTAAGCGTAGGTTTTTCTTGCTGATTGACTGCTAATAGCTGAATTCTTACTATAAATAGTTAATTATTTACTCCAATTAGTAAACTTCATTGTCAGGATTCATATTTCAGCTATCAGTTTCATACTAAATCTCCTGGAATAAAGTTATATTCAAAAAAGTCAAAGTCTTAAGATCAATACAATTGGGAAATTTTAGATAACTAACCTATAATAACTGTATTTATTATCATAGGTTCCTGAAAAAGAAGCAGTATTTAGAGATTTAGCTAAAATTTCAATCTATTACTAATACTAAATCAGCTAACTTTAGATATCCATAAAAAATGTGCCCCTCTTTCATTTTTATTGCTAAATGCCGATCGCTAATAGGTAAATACTTACCGAAAAATTAAGGTATAAAGCCTCTCCTTTCAGGGAGAAAAAAAGAAAAAATTTTCCTTTGAAGCAATCCTCTTCTTTTCTAGAAGAGGTAATTATTAATTATTAATTATTAATTATTAATTGTTAATTATTAATTATTGAAACTTCATTTTCTCCTGAATTTTTGTCTTCATATACTAAGTTTTGCAATGCAGAATTTAGACTATAAGATTTTTGAGGTTATTTTAACTCTGGACAGAATAATTCTGGTTTGCGGAATTGGGAAAATCCAATTGTCCAAAACATCAAAGTTCGACTACAAGTAAGAGCGGTAAACATACTAATTGCCACACCAATTCCCAAAGTTAGGGCAAAACCTTTTACCAAACCAGTTCCTAACCAGAATAGAGCCACACAAGCAATCAAAGTTGTGACATTACCATCTAAAATACTAGAAAAAGCTCGATAAAAGCCAGACTCTACAGAACGATATAAAGTTTTGCCAGCTCGTAACTCTTCCCTTGTCCGTTCAAAAATCAAAACATTGGCGTCTACTGCCATACCAATACTCAGGATAAAGCCAGCAATTCCTGGTAATGTTAAAGTAACGCCCAAGATCGAAAAACTAGCAATAGTAAATAGGGCATAAATCACTAAAGCTACATCAGCAATTATGCCAGGCAACCTATAGTACCAGATCATAAATACTAAAACTAGAATTAAGCCACCTATTCCAGCATAGACACTACGCTGAATACTATCCCTACCCAAAGTTGCCCCAACAGTTCGATTTTCAACAATTTCTACAGATACAGGTAAAGCACCACCCCGCAGTTGTACAGCTAGGTCATTTGCTTGTTCAGGGGTAAATCTACCTTGAATAACTGCATTACCACCAGTAATACCAGTCTCTGCAAATTCCACACTAACTGTAGGAGCGCTTAATAATTTATCATCTAGGAAAATACCTATACTACGTCCAGTTCCTGCTAAATTTTTGGTAAGTTCAGCAAACTTCTGTCCTCCTTCAGAGGTAAAGCGCAAAGCCACATTCCAGTTATTAGATCCAGGAGCTTCTGGTTCCGCTAAAGCATCTCTTAGGTCTTGACCTTTAATACTTGCTTCTTTGAATAGTCCAGCGATCGCTTGATTTGTTTTTTGGAGAGAATCCAAATTTTTATCTATAGCTTCTTGGTCTTCACTATTTCTGAGTAATTCTTGCTCTACTAATAGTTGTCTTTGTACTTGATATTCAATTGCTAATTGTTGTTCGGTGCCTTGTAATTGTTCTCGGAAGTCGAGTTGAGCCGTCCCTCCTAAAACCCGTTCTGCTTGTTCAGGGTCATTTACTCCTGGTAGTTGGACTAAAATTTGGTCTTGTCCTAAAGATTGGACTACTGATTCTGATACACCCAGAGCATTGACCCTATTTTCAACTATTGTTAGGACTCCTTCCATAACGCGCTCGTCTATGGTAGGAATTTCCTCAGAGGTTTGTAATTGAATAGTTAGTTGTGACCCACCTCTGAGGTCTAGTCCTAAACGAATTGGAATTTGACTCAATACTGTAATTGATGCGATAACTAGAACTAAGATTAAGGCTATATAAGAATTTTGTCTACGCATAATTTAACTGTTTGAAAGCAGCATTTAGAGGATTATATATATAGATTAGATAATTAATATTTTGCTTTTGTTTATTTTTGTGAAAATTTTTAATTTTTTGATGTTTTTTGAGAGAATTTATAAAGTAAATATCAATGTCTGAGAGAATGTTTATAAATTAAATATATCTAAGTATTTCTTGACTTTGATAGTTATAAGTAGTTGTGCAAAATAAATTTCTTATTTAATAGAGGGAATAGGGAATCAATAGGATGTGTAATTAATTTTGCTTATGAACTTACTAGCAAATAAATATTTTCTAAATCTTACTTTTGACTAGAAATATAGAGTTTTTCAAGTTACTGAGGTACAGTTGTTTTTCTTTTTGTCTATTAACCTGTTTCCTGAATTCCTACTCCCTAATTCCTACTCTCTCAAATAAAAAAAAATTACCTCACTCAGAGATGAGAATTGCTATAGTTCTTAATTCTAGTTTTTTTGATTATAATTGTACAAATTAAACAATCTACTTAGCCAATCCTTCTATTACAGAATAAGTAATTATTAATTATTAATTCTTGAAAACTGATGAGAGGAATTAAGAAGGAAGAAATAAGACTGAAGTTGGAAGCATTCAGTTGGGGATTTGATGATCAGGAAGTAAGAAGCAGAAAACAAGAAGTAAAAGTTGATTTTACTCAAAAAAGTTAAAAATTTAATCAGTCTTCTTCCTTTTTCCCTCTTCCTTCTTCCTACAAGTTAAACTTTCATTGCCACCATTTTTTGTACTGCTTCAACAATTTGTTCTGGTTGTACAATTGTTAATCTTTCAAGTGTACCATTATAAGGTGTAGGAATATCTTGAGAAGACAACCGCAAAACAGGTGCATCTAATTCATCAAATAATCTTTCATTAATAGAGGCAATTAACTCAGCAGCAATACCACCTGTTCTCATGCACTCTTCAACAATAATCACCCGATGAGTTTTCTTAATAGAATTACCAATAGTTTCAAAATCTAGAGGTTTAAGAGATATTAAATCTATTACCTCTGGGTCATAACCCTGTTTTTCCAAAGTTTTTACTGCTTGGATAACATGGTGACGCATTCGGGAGTAAGTCAAAATAGTAACATCTTTTCCATTGCGTACCACTTCCGCTTTATCTAAAGGTAATAAATACTCTTCGTCTGGTAAATCCTCTTTCAAATTATAGAGAAGGACGTGTTCAAAAAATAAAACCGGATTTTCATCACGGATAGCTGCCTTAAGTAAACCTTTAGCATTATATGGAGTTGAACAAGCTACTATTTTCAAACCAGGAACAGCTTGAAAATAAGCTTCTAATCTTTGGGAATGCTCTGCACCCAACTGACGGCCTACACCACCAGGGCCACGAATAACTAATGGAATTTTGAAATTGCCCCCAGAAGTATAGCGTAACATTCCAGCATTATTAGCAATTTGGTTGAAAGCCAATAATAAAAAGCCCATATTCATGCCTTCTATAATAGGGCGTAATCCAGTTAGAGCTGAACCTATGGCCATTCCTGTAAAGCTATTTTCTGCAATGGGGGTATCAAGGACTCGTAGTTCTCCATATTTTTGATAAAGGTCTTTGGTAACTTTGTAGGACCCTCCATAGTGACCCACATCTTCACCAAGAACATATACAGTTGGATCTTTTGCCATCTCTTCATCAATGGCTGCACGGAGAGCGTTAAATAATAAAGTTTGTGCCATTTAATAGGTTGGTTATATTAGTTAGCTGGCAGTTTCTTGTATGGCCTGAGATTCAGGTTCGGGTTTCTCAGTCAATCTGCTTATTTATTCGGAGATATCCTGAGCTTTGTTTTTAATTCTCCATTCTGCCTCACTGGAGAAACAAAAATTACATTGTTTGTTCTAATTTTATACTGGTAGGATTTTACCAACATACAGTAAGTAAAGAATATCAGTCTTTGTCTGGTTGGTTTTACTTTTGGGTCATTGAGTTGGCAGAAAAAGTTTATCAATTAATATTTACCCAGAAGTAGGGAAGCCTTAAGAAAGTTGACTTTATAATGTAATTTCCAGCAACTTTTTGGCAAGGTATGTCACATTGGCAATTAGTATTCCAGGCATAGTAGTGGAGATATGGACGAGTAAACACTAATACACATCACACTTTTAGACCATCAAAATTTTAGAATTTTTAAGTTGATGGGTAGTTAAATAGTTAAATCTTGATATTAACCTTTTTATGGCTTATCTAAGTAGCTTTTTCACTAATTGTAATTGTACTTTTACTTCTGCCCTGTTTTACTCCCCTATATATCATAAAAAGTTATATTTGTCAACCTAAAATATAATAACATAATAACTATAAAAGAAAATACAAATTATATTGTTCACTAAATTTATCTATAGCAATCCTCCGCATATTCGCGACAAAAATCTTACTGCTTTTTAGGGAACAGGCAAAAGGCAACAGGTGGGAGTTTCAAGTTTTTTATTTACTTTTTAATTACCCGCAACATAAGCGGGGATTGCTATATATCTTGTAGGAGTTTGTTAATTAATTGATAATGGATAATTACCTCTTTAACAATGGATAGTGAATAATGGATAATCGATAATTGATAATTTAGAGTATGTGAACGAGTTAGATAGAAATAGGGAGAGAAAATTAGAGATTTAAAGAACTCTTTCCAATTATCCATGATCAATTGTCAATTATTAATTATTAGAAGAGGCTTTCAACCGAATTGATTAATTATCCATTATCAATTGGAAACCAAACCCCCTACAATTTACACAATTTAATTTGACATTTTAACCAGTATTCCGAGCAAAAAATTAACTTGTTTGGTAGTTATGAGCAACAAATTTTTATTCAATAATTTATAAATTGAATTTATTTCTGTACCAACATAATAAAGAGGTTAGCAGTGGAAATTTCTCTTGATAATTTGTGGAACCAAGTCTTAGAAAGACTGCAATTACAGTTAAGCAGACCGACTTTTGAAACCTGGATTAAAACAGCCAATGCTGAACAATTAGAAAATAATTGTCTAGTAATTTGCACCCCTAATCCTTTTGCTCGGAATTGGTTACAGAAATACTATATAAAAACCATTGCTGATGTCGTACATGATATTCTCGGTTACCCAGTAGAAATTTACTTAACTACTTCTATAGATGAAGATGCTGCAAAAGAAGATTCGGGACTTATATGGCCTGAGCATAAAAGTCCTGATATTCTAGAAAGTCTATCTATACAAAAGCCTAAACCAGCAAATCTTAATCCAAAATATATGTTTTCTCGATTTGTTGTAGGTCCGAATAATCGTATGGCTCATGCAGCTTCTTTAGCAGTGGCAGAGTCTCCAGGGCGAGAGTTTAATCCTTTATTTTTATGTGGTGGAGTTGGTTTAGGAAAAACTCATTTAATGCAGGCTATTGGTCATTATCGTTTAGATATTTTTCCTGATTCTCAAATATTTTATGTTTCTACAGAGAAATTTACTAATGATTTGATTGCTGCTATTCGTAAAGATAGTCTGCAAAGTTTTAGAGACCATTATCGAGCAGCAGATGTTTTATTAGTAGATGATATTCAATTTATTGAGGGTAAAGAATATACTCAGGAGGAATTTTTTCATACTTTTAATACTTTACATGAAGCTGGCAAACAAGTAGTATTAGCTTCTGATAGACCTCCAAATCAAATTCCTAGTTTACAAGAGCGACTTTGTTCTCGGTTTTCTATGGGATTAATTGCGGATATTCAAGCTCCCGATCTGGAAACTAGGATGGCAATTTTACTGAAAAAGTCTGAGTATGAAAATATGGTTTTGCCTAGAGATGTAATTGAGTATATTGCAACTAGATATCCTAAAAATATTCGGGAGTTGGAGGGTGCTTTGACTAGGGTTGTTACTTATATTTCTATTTCTGGTTTGCCTATGACTGTGGAGAATATTGCACCTATTTTAAATCCACAAACAGAAAAATTGGCGGCATCACCAGAGGCAGTTATTAAAGTTGTTTCGGAAAATTTTAATGTATCTATAGAGGATTTAAAAGGTAGTTCTAGAAAGCGAGAAATTAGTTTGGCAAGACAAGTTGGGATGTATTTGATGCGACAACATACTGATTTGAGTTTGCCAAAAATTGGAGAGGTTTTTGGAGGAAAAGACCACACCACTGTTTTATATAGTTGTGACAAAATTAGTCAGTTACAAAGTAGTGACTTAAATTTTGCTCAAACAATTCGACAGTTGAGCGATCGGATTAATTTTTCTAGTCGTGATTAGTGATAGGTTGAAGAAAATTCAGAACATTTTTAGAAGGTAAAACAGAAAAATTTGGTCGAGAGTTTAGACTCATAAATAGGTAGGAAAAAATTACATGTACTTGTAGTTGTTGTGGATTCAAAGCGGGTTTATTAAAGTATACAATATTTGAAAATTTACATTATATAACCGAAAATTTAAGGTATAAAACCTCTCCATTCATGGAGAAAAAAATCTTTTTAGTCAATCCTCTTCTTTATAATAAGAGGTAATTATTAATTATTGAATATCGCGTTTCTCAGTAAGCTGATGCTATACTTTTATGTTTACTTCCCTGTTCCCTCAAGCCCAGAATTTTGTAGCTCACGCTTTTTGGGAATTAGTAAATAATTAATTTTAACTTTTGATTTGCAAAAACTGTTTTTCCTGTGGAAAATTTGTGGAAAAATATAAAATCTACAATAAAATTGGCCTCAAACATTTCAAATTAGATAGCAAGAGTCCAAATCTGAACCTTAAGATCTGGATCTAGTATATTAAGTATGAATACTGGAAATAGAGAATATGTTATCTGGTTGAAGTATCTCAACAATTGAAGCTATCAAAAATCTCAAATTTTTTCTTGACCCAAAAATAGATTTTTCCACAGGTTTTCCACAGGGTATTTATTCGTGAAATCATTGATATAGTAAAGATTTTTTAGAGTTTTCCACATTTTCCACAGATATTAACTTGAGATTTTATTACTGATATTTTTCCTCTCATGTTAGAAATCTAGATTACTCAAGTTAAGAATGTTAGGATTTCAGTCTGAGGTGAGTTTTGTTGAACAAGCCTCTAGTTCCTTATATAAATAACTAAACTCCAATGAAATTAACTTGTACTCAAGGTGACTTAAGTAGTAACCTTTCTTTAGTTAGTCGTGCAGTTCCCTCTCGACCTAATCACCCAGTATTAGCAAATGTTTTATTAACAGCAGATTTAGAAAATCAACGTTTAGAGTTAACAGGTTTTGACTTAGTGCGATTCGTTCCTGTTAGGAGCCTTTAGAGACTAAAGGGGTATGAACAGGGTCTAACGAGGCCACCAAGGAAGAGCCTGCAAGAAGCGAGGCCACCAAAAGAAGAGCCTGTTAGATAACTGAATTGCGGATGCTGGTGAAAACCCAGCTCGTTAAGGGATAACGAACTCCCGACCTGGCCACGCCGAGTCAGACCTTTCCACTGACAGAGCGAAGCTGGCATCAGGCCCCAATCAGAGCCAAGAGAGATAGGCACACTGGGGGTAATGGGGAGACGGCATGGGTACTTTACGGAATATCCTTAAAAAGCGTCTTAAAACCCAACGGAGTTCTCAAATAAAACACTCCGAACGAACACGAGAAATCCCCGCGTCATCATAAGTCAATAGACGCATTCCCTGGGGGTCGTGTAGATGAATTGGATAGCCCTAAACCGTCAAAACAATCTGCAATTCGGAACGAAGAAAAACGCTGAGAAAGTCTCTGGAGTAAAGGTCGAAAACCAGAGTAGGTGGGAAAGCACGGAAACCTTTCCAGCGGGTAGGATGCAAGCCATAATTGCTTGCAGGGTAATCAGCGTAGAGAAATTTAGTAAGAGAGCATGCTTAGACACATGAGCAATCATAGTGAAGACTGGAGCAGCCTAAACTGGAATAAATTCCAGAAAAATCTGTTTCGCCTCCAAAAACGAATCTACAAAGCCATGCAGAATGGAGACCTCCGGAAAGTCAGAAATCTCCAACGTCTGGTGCTGAAGTCCCGCGCTGCAAGGATGCTTGCTGTACGACAAGTAACTCAGCTAAATTCTGGGAAGAAAACTTGTGGGATAGATGGGAAAAAGTCCTTAAACTTTAGAGAAAGGCTCAATCTAGTCCTGAAACTAAAAAGAGCAAATAATTGGGAACATCAAGGACTAAGAGAAGTGAAAATCCCAAAGAAGAACGGGAAGATGAGAACTCTCAAAATACCAACCATCGCAGATAGAGCTTGGCAATGTCTTGTCAAATATGCTCTAGAACCAGCCCACGAAATAACATTCCATGCCCGAAGCTACGGATTCAGACCCGGTAGGAGTACACAAGACGCACAACAATTCGTCTTTAACAACCTAAAAAGTCGGGTAAAAGGCTACGAGAAAAGGGTAATCGAATTAGACATTGAAAAATGTTTCGACAGAATTAACCACAATGAGATTATGAAGAGAGTAATTGCTCCTCAACAAATCAAAATGGGGTTATGGGAATGCCTAAAGGCAGGAGTATCACCAGAATTTCCAGAGCAAGGAACACCTCAAGGTGGAATAGTATCACCACTCTTGGCCAACATAGCATTAAATGGCATAGAGGATATCCATCCTTCGGTGAGATACGCGGACGACATGGTGTTTTTCCTCAAACCAAAAGACGACGCTGAGAAGATTTTAGAAAAAGTACAGCAATTCCTAACTAAGCGTGGAATGAATGTATCGGCGGAAAAGACAAAGATTACACGGACAACGGCAGGTTTTGACTTCTTGGGATGGCACTTCAAGGTGCAAAAAAACGGAAAATTTCGTTGCACTCCCTCAGAGGAAAACTACGAAAATTTTCGCAAGAAAGTTAAAACCATAGTCAATAATTCTGTATTAGCCACAGCCACGAAAGCTAAGAAACTAGGCCCAATAATTAGAGGCTGGAGGAATTACCACCGCTATTGCAGGATGGACGGTTCAAGGTTTAGCCTATGGTACTTAAACCACGATGCCTTCAAGACTTTTATCAAAGATAAAAATAAAGGTAAAAATGAAGCCATAGAACTCGTCAAGCAAGCATTTCCGGCGGTGCCATATTCAGAAAATAAGTTTGTCATGGTCAAGGGCAACAAATCTCCCTATGACGGAGACTCTATTTACTGGAGCAAAAGAAACTCTAAACTCTACGACGGGCACACAGAAAAAGCGCTAAAACGGCAAGGCTACAAATGTGGACACTGTGGAAACTACCTGGACGGCAACGAAAAGGTAGAACTGCATCACACCGACGGCAATCACGACAATTGGAAGCCTAAGAATCTCTTAGCAGTACATGAGTCATGTCACGATTACATCCACATGGGCAAAAGGCCACAAGCCTAAGATTATCTAGGAGCCTATTGCGGTGAAAGTCGCACGATGGGTTCTGAAGGAGAGGTGCGGGCGGTAATACACCCCATCGACTCTAACAGTTTAGGTATTCGTTCCAGTTTTCCAGCAGTTGTAGAAACTGGTGGAAGTTTTACTTTACCTGCCAAATTATTTAACGATATTGTTTCTAGACTACCAGACGGTAATATTACTATTGATGATGATGAAGGAGAAGCGATCGCTACTCTTACTTCTACATCTGGACGTTATCAAGTCAGAGGTATGGGAGGGGAGGAATATCCTGAGTTACCTAATGTGGAAGATGGGGAAGTTGTAAATTTACCACCGGAAGCTTTGATTAATGGTTTGAAAGGAACTTTGTTTGCCACAAGTCCCGATGAAACTAAACAAGTATTGACGGGAGTAAATTTAAAAGTACAACCAGATGGTTTAGTATTTGCTGCGACGGATGGTCATAGGTTGGCAATAGTTGAGACTGAAAGTGTAACAGCAGAGGATGAGGAAGAAACTGAAGAGCTTGAGGAAGTTGCAGAGTTTGAAGCAACTATTCCAGCAAAAGCTTTAAGGGAAATTGAACGAATGATTGGGATGGGTAAATCTGATTCTTCTGTGGCGTTGAAATTTGATGAAAGTCAGGTAATTTTTGAGTTGGGAGAGCAACGTTTAACTAGCCGAAAATTGGAGGGTCAATATCCAGTTTACCAACAATTATTGCCTAATAAGTTTACTAATCAAATTAATGTGGATAGGAAACAATTTTTAGGAGCGGTGGAAAGAATTGCTGTTTTAGCTGACCAGAAAAATAACATTTTGAAGTGTACGATTGATAATGTTAATCAGGAGATTTCTTTATCTGTGGATGCTCAAGATGTGGGAAGTGGTAGAGAGTCTATGGCAGCACAAATTTCTAGTGATGAGCCGGAAGAAATTGCTTTTAATGTGAAATATTTGATTGAAGGTTTGAAGGCTATTCCTTCAGCTTCGGAGATTTCTATTCAGTTAAATACTGCTACAACTCCAGTGGTTTTAAATCCTTTAGGTGGGTTGAAAATGACTTATTTAATTATGCCTGTTCAGTTGAGAAGTTAGCTGTATAAAGTTATTTTAAAATCGTAAGTTTATCGTGGCAGATTGGATTATTTGATATGTCTAAATCTGCCATATTTTTTGATTTAAATTTATCCTAAATTAGGTTGACACAGAAGCTTTATTCTGAGAAATTTTGGAATCCAGATTGGTTAGATTAGAGAGGGATTTGAAAAAGCTACTTTTGAGAACCAAATTTGCTATTTTTTTTAAGATAGGAGAAACCGAGAAACTTGTATTGACAATAGTTAATTGGTTAAAATATCAAGGGTATAATTTCATAAATTCAGGAAAAAATTTCATCAAAATAGGTTTATTTTTAGGTAAAAACAAATAAAATATCCATAATTTTATCATTTAATAGCAGTTAATTTACCTATAGCAATCCTAAATAGGTTGCAGTTAATTAAAAAGTAAATAAAAAATTTGAAACTCCCAACATTTAGGTGTTACCAGCTAAGTTTTCCCTAAAAAGCAGTAAGATTTTTACCACGAATAAAATAGGATTACTATATATAATTAAGAAATAGGTAAGAATTTAGCTAGTTAGCATTTAGCTTTTCCTAAATGATACCAAAACAGCTTTTAAATATATTCAAGCAATCACCAAGGTTAGCTGATGACTAATTTAATTTGGAAGTTTAATTATCCTTGGAGATTAATTTCTCCTTTAGTGTGATAATAAGTAGGGGTTAACAGACACTCCTACAAGCTGATAGCTTTTTCGCAGCATTATACAGGAAATTATTGCAGAAATACAATTAACTAAGGTGCGATAAAATATGGTTAATGAATTAAGGGAAGGTGACAATCTAATTTCTGTTAATTATGACAGTTTGTTAGAAAAAATTTTAAAGAAATTACCAGAACAAAATCTGTTTAAAATATCGACCGACCGCCGACGTTTACTGATAAATATTGATGAGGTAGCTGCATCTATTGCTACTACAAATATTCAAAATCCTCTAAGCACTACGAAAGGTGTTCGTGTTGCTAGTATAAATTTTGTAGACAGAGAAAGATTTTTGGCTCAAATACGAGAAATAAAAGACTATTTGATAACTAATTTAGAATCTACAGAAGGAATAGGAGATATTGCTAGTTTTGTCGATAGTTTAATTGTTAATTTAACAGATTTTCAGGGGACTGGTAAGAAGCTTGGTTTATCTTATCCTTTTGATGAAAAATATACAGACTTGCAAAAACAAGAGTTAATTTTAGATTCTCAACTTCCTGGTAGTAATTCTTTGTTAAAATTCCATAAACTGACAATTACAGTGGGAAATATTACGGCATTTCAGTCTCAGCTAGATACAGGAATTAAACGGAGTATTCAAAAGAATTTTGATTCCGAAGACCCAGAAGATATTGAAGATATTTATCATCTTTTAGAAAGAAAAATTGAGGATAGAAACTCAGATTTTAACCAACTGCAAAGACTAGTAGATGAGGAAACGTTAGGTAAGTTAAAAAAGGAAGCGAAAATTATATATTTAGAACATTTATTAGAGAATATTGAGACTAATGATAAGCCAGGAGTCATTTATCTAAGAGATTTAATTCGGCGTTTGAAATTAATTGAGCAATATATTAATGATGAGTCTAAAGCTGATGGATATTATGATGTTTCTTATGGTGGAGAAAGTTTTAATTACCGGGATATTTTTGCCCGTGCTGAAGTTTTTGATGCACTGCCAATTATTCCAATTATTGATGGTAATTTGGGAGAAACTACAAATAGAGAAACAGGAGAAACTCAATTTGTTTTGGGTTTGAAAATGAAGTTGGATGGGAAAGTACAAGCTAGGGGTGGAAAAGAAGTTTTTGATTATAATTTGGAGATAATTACTCATAATAATTCTGAGGAAAATGAGGCGTTAAAGGCTAATCCAGAGAAAAAGAAAACTTGGGCAAGAAAAATATTGACGCGAGCTTTTTTATACTATTTTGTATTTTCTTGCCCAAATCCAAATGGAAAGAATTATCATTCCGATGATGAGTTAAATTATAAGCCTATCCCTAAATTTGATGAAAATGTTTTGCCTGTATTGAAAGGAGATAATGATGATGAAAAAGATAAGATTTTTCGGGGGTTGATAGAAGGATTTAAGAAATATGGAGTGAAGCAAAAAATCGAGAAATTAAGGGGTTTAGTCAGAAACTTTTTAGACAGAGGGAAAAAATTACCTAACTGTATAGAAAGACGGGAAATTTGTATTAACAAACGAATTATCAAAACTGATGATGATAGTTTGTTTCAAGGTAATTTTTTTCACGATGATTTAAGAGAGAATTATAAGAAATGTCTGAGGTATATTTTTCTGGTTGAAGAAGGAGTAAGTAATCGAGCAGTCTGTCAACTACCTGCAAGTATTAAGATAGAAGATATTCGTTATTTTGAAGGAAGCGATCGCCAAAGTTTTCAGTGGGAATATGATGTTGAAGGAATTAAAACATTGCCTGTAATGTGGATACCTGATACAGATACTTGTCGGCGAATTTATCACGAAAATTTTGTGCAGAAAGGATATAAATTTATGCTGTTTAGTTACAATAATGAACGTTTAAAATCAGGAAAAAATCAATTAAATTCGACTCAAGCATTTATCTATCGTTTTACTTGGATATTGTTATCTTATCTTTGTTTACTAATTTTATTAGAGCAATATTCAGGAGAAGAAAAAGAATTATTTATCCCAATGGTGCGACTCCATGAAGGAACCCATGAAAATCCTTTTCCCGCTGAAAAGTTTCTGGCTAATCTTGCCAAAACATTAGCTTTTATTTTTAGTAAAAAATATCGCTGTAACTCTCAAGGTTTCCGGGTTAATAAACCACCTAGTTCTTTCAATATTAGAAATGGTTTAAATTCCCTATATTCTGTATTGCCTAAAAAGTTTAGCTTTAATCATAATTCTGACTCTACTTTATTAGACAAACTGGCAATTATTATTGTCTCTAGCAAACTGAGCGATTCTAGAACAGGTAGTCAAAATCGTAAAGATAGAATTGCCAATTTATTTGGAGAAGTAATAACTATTCAACGGTTAGAAAATGGCAGTGTAAAAATTCAACCTTTGACTAAATTTTTTGATAACTATCAACTCCGAAAGATGTATGAAGAACCACCTGTTTTAATGGATAAAATTAGCGAACTTTGCTTAGAAGGATATCAACACTTTTTATATGTGGCACAAGCACCTTATACCAGTAAATTACATATTACTCAACAAGAAGAGGAAGAAAGACTATATTTTATGTCACCTACTATTATTAAGACGATGAAGCAAAACCGAGATGACATTAAAATATATCCTGTACTTTTTGATAAATATTATGTCCGAAAAATGGAAAAAATCAAAAAAATAGGAGTAAAATCCTTGTATATTCAAGACACTAGACAATTAATGAATATTGCTGAAGATAGTAGTCAAAAATCAGTGGTATTTTTCAATTTGTTTAGTAATGGAATTCCTGTGGGTGGGAAAAAAATGGAAGATGAGCGATTTTATAATGGCGTTATTTCCTATTCTACTCTGTTAGGAAGATATTATTCTGGAGTAATGGATGATGAGGATATTCGGCAAGGTTTGGTTTATGATAGTTCATTGAAAAATGATATTCTTCAATATCTGACTTTTTTCCATTTTTCCAGGTTTGAAAAACAGGATAAAGATAGTAGTAATTTAAGTTTAAAATTAGACCCTTATGAAAATATTATTGGCGATGAAGCCTTGGGAAGTTTGGCAATTTTTCCTCAGATGACAGAAAGTATTGAGTTTAATGCTTTGGCTTTTTTGACAGAAGTTAATGATGCTGTTGATGGAGTTGTTTTTTAACAGGAGGTTGGGGAAATAAATCTTAGATAAATAGTAGAAATATTTGAACTTATATCAATTTTTAGTAGGGGTTTGGTCTCCAAACCCTTTTATCTAAACCTCTTCCACACTCCCAACTTCAGGAGAAAACTTGATTCCGAAGCGAGTTATTTTTGTATTTGATATTAATGACAGAGTTAGTAGGAGTAAATTATCAGTTTTTGTGACTATTACGATCTGAAAAAATCTTAGTTAATGAGCGATCGCTAAAAATTTAGCAGCTTTCTCAGGAGTAAAATTTAATATGGAAATTTCTGAGACTATCTATATCTAAGAGTCAGGAAAAATTTGTCTTTGCCAGATATATCTCTCCCAACTAGACTTAGACATTTTCGGGAAAATTATCAAATTTTCTCTCAAATTCCCAAAGTGGAAAATTTTGAGACTATCCATATTTAAGAGTCAGGAAAAATCTGCCTTTGCCAGATATATCTCTCCCAACTAGACTTAGACATTTTCGGGAAAATTATCA
>NZ_JBNHEQ010000178.1:0-8999 GCF_050016015.1 Dapis hubbardiae BLCC-M172 | reverse complement strand
CCCAAAGTGGAAAATTTTGAGACTATCCATATTTAAGAGTCAGGAAAAATCTGCCCTTAGCTGAGATAATGTTAATTGAAAAACTTGAGAAAGCTAAAACTACTATCAATCAAAAGGAGAAAATTATGTCACTTGCTGAAAATTTAGGACGTTTATTTGAAGTAGGATTTAATATTGGCATACTTGCTGATATTCAACACCAGAAATATCAAAATTACTTTGGTGATTTATATCTTCAAGATTTACAGACACTCAGATTACCAACTCTGGTTAGGAAAATCGCAGATGCAGAGAAAATATCTAGTCAAGGGAGTATTGAAAATCTAGAAAGATGGAGTCAATATTTTATTCAGAAAGGATTTATTGCTGGATTAAATTTTTTCCGTGAATATATTAAGTCAACTAATTGGAAACTCCACCTGAGAAAACCGGAAATTTTATACTATCAATGTAGCTTTGATGGAGATAATGCTTTTGGTTCTAACCCTAAGGATAGACAACAAGCAACTAGAAGATTATTATCTCAATTTTTATCTGCTGATGTTTTGAATAGCCAACTTAAGAATTACGTTACCAAGTACCACAAAAAAGGAGAATTTTTACAAGCAGATACTTTGATTTTGCTACGTTATCGCAGAGAATTTAGAATTATTTGTGTAGATTTGTCGATATTTTCAATTAAGTCAATGGAAGATTTAAAACCCCTGGATAATATAGAAGAATTACGCCGAATTTTGATGAGAGATATTAAACATATACGTTCTAAAAGTGTTTTTTCTAATCTCCGAATAGATACGGGAGATACTCAGGATTTGGGTTTAGAATTTTCCCCAGATTTGAAACGATATTTTACTGCTTTTAAACGTAAAGATAAGGAAACTACTAAGTTAATTCAAGCTGGTGCTTATGCTTATAGTTTCTATAATTTTCTCCAGAAAGAAACCGATATATTAGATAGCTCCAAGTCATTACTTTTTAATGCAGTAGGATATAGCGATCGCAACATTAGTTCTCTCTGTTTACAACCAAAAAATATTAATATTCTTGCTACTTGTGCAGAAATTTATCAAAATGAACCGAAGGAGCAAGAGATAAAAATTGCTCGTCAAGAAGTCTTGGAAAAAATTAAACTTAATGCCAAAAAAAGTTTTCAAAATGGTAGAAAATTTATCCAAGAATTATCTGTAGAAAATCTCTATGGTAAGGAGGATAAAATTACTCCAATAATTCATCAAGAAAAAATTGATGGTTTCTTTAATTCAGTAGGTATTATCCGGGATTATTTAGCAAAAGAAATGGATGTTACTACCAAGTCAACTTTAAGAAAAGCTCATGCTGAATTAATTGAAAAAGCTCTGGAAAGTGAGAAAACTTATGTATTTTTCACCGGTAATCCCGGAATAGGAAAAACTACAGCGATCGCTAACTTTCTTAAATCTCATATAGACGAAGGATTTCTATTATTTTATGTTAGTCCTCGCACTCAAGTTAACCTAGATTTAATCAATAAGTTTAAATCTAAAAAAGGCGAATCTTTATGTAGCGATAAAATATTTGGTCTCACCACAAATTCCATTATTATTAAAGAAAATAATAGCAAACCTACAGTTAGTTATCGTTCCAATCTCCGTCAAGATAATTTCATTAAAAATACTGTCAATTTTCTCCCAATTGGTAGGGGCTTGGTTACCAAGCCCCTACAAAAAACTGCCTGTACAAAGTCGCGATTTTATAGAGAAACGGAGGATAATATTAAAGATATTGGGGAAAAAAGTACGGGAGTTCTCTATAGTATCTGTCAGGGAATATATACCACTATTAATCAAAATATCTCTAATAATATTGTCGCTACAGTCTCGATTCAATCTTTAAGAAAAACACCGAATGGTGCAGATACTCTGAAGCATCTCCGGGAAATATTCAAAGATGCTTATAACCGAAATACAGGTGTGATCCCTGAAAAAATGCAAGAAATTTCTCAGAGAATAAAGCATCTATTTATAATGATAGATGAGGTAACTGGAGATGATAGTGGAGTAAATTTTTTGCATGGAATTAAGGAATTTTTGAAAGATTACGATTTGACTAATCCTGAATTTGGATTTAATACAAAAGTCATTGTTGCTGATGCTTCTATTGTCGAAAAAGAGGTTATTCAACAACATTTATCTCAGACTTCCCCAGAACCAGATAAAATTTATTTTCGGTCTGTAGGGGTGAATGGCGATTCGCCCTTACGAGTGGAGAATTTTGAATTTAATAAACAACCAGCAATTGCTATTAATGCTAATTCTTATCCTGCTAGTAGTTTAGATATAACTTATAAAATTTTCCTTGAATGTTATAAATTTAATG
The DNA here is from genome assembly GCF_050016015.1 of Dapis hubbardiae BLCC-M172. Classification (NCBI taxonomy): domain Bacteria; kingdom Bacillati; phylum Cyanobacteriota; class Cyanophyceae; order Oscillatoriales; family Microcoleaceae; genus Dapis; species Dapis hubbardiae. The sequence goes on along the minus strand of NZ_JBNHEQ010000178.1, from coordinate 6,644 downwards.
AAGCCAAATTTAAAGATGAGAATAAAGAGTTAATCAAAACGGTTCAGGAAAATATTTTATCCGATATAAATTCCTATTTGGATAATCCCGAATCTAGTCAAGTCTTAGTTTATATTCAAGACAAACAGAAACTACAAAAATTAATAGACAAAATTAGTAAGTCTCAAAAATTTGAACAATATACAGACTATCTAGAAATACACGCTAATTTATCCGATGAAAAAAAGAGCAAAATTGAAGGATGTAAACAAGACGTCAAAATTGTATTTATGACATCTTCAGCAAGTCGCGGTTTATCTTTTCCTAAAGCAAAAATTATCTTAGTAGAAATTCCTAAATTTCAAATAGAAAGAAATTTAATGGAAGTCATACAAGTTATCTATAGAGCGCGGGGAGAATATTGGGAAAATAACAGAGCAAAAACTTTAGATGATCGACCAAAAAAAATAACCTTTTATTTGAACGATCGCGCCATTTATTACCCCCAAGAAGAAAATACATCTCCACAAGAATATGCTGAAGAAAAAAAATTATCTTTAGCAGAAAGTTTATTAAATCTCTGGGATATTTTATTAATTCTCAAATTGTCAATAATGACAAGAATAACTGGTGCAGGTAGTTTAGGAATGAAAAAATTTATGATGATTCCTATTGGTGGAAAATCTGTTTCTGCGGCTGGAGATACATTTAGTAGTCAGGTTACAAATCTCATTAGAGAGTTAAAAAATGAATATCGTCGTCATCCTAAAAAACAAATTATTAAAGATGTTTATAGTAGTTTGATGGAAATTTTTAGTAGTGCCGATTTTGTCTTACTTAAGGATGAGAATAAATCCCAAAAATCAGACTCCCAATATCGTTCCTATCTTTCACTGATGGAATCTTTTAACCAAAAATTTTCCCACTATTGTCAGCGACTCGATAAATTACTAAATTTTGGCAATATTGAAACAGGTTATCTCACTGGAAATTTATTAGTAGTTCCTATTTCCAAACATAAATTAGAAGAAACTTATCTGATGAAATTAGAATCTCAAATTAGGCAATTTGCTAATCAAGATTTAGTTAATAAAATGAAGGAAATTAGCAGAAATGAAAAAAATTATCCACCTAATATTATCTCTGCAATGAAAGGTAGCGTCTTAGAATTTGTTGAATTGCTCAAGGGAGATATTAATAGAACTCAGTGGTTTGAACAAAATAGTCAAAACTTAGACCAATATTATGCTCTACCATTATTTGTATTTATGAGTCGAGAATTAATGAGTGAATATTTTAAGCAGGAACTAGAAGAAGAAGAAGAAAAAGAATTTAGAACCCTATTATCTAAATATGTTCACTACCTTTATCCTGCATATAACACCCTACCCATTGGTCGGAAATATCGGGAATTTCCCTTTATTGTTTTTCGTAGTTATAGCTTAGAGGAAATGCGAGAAAAAATTTATAGCGATCGCTATCTTTTAACTTCTAATGAGCTAAATATTCTCAACTTAATTCTTTGCCGAGATGAGAAAGACTAATTGATTTAGATGCAATAAGAAATTTCTTGGATCTGTCAGGAAAATTTTCTAAAACTTATTCCATTTTCCCCTTCCCTAATAACTTTGCCAAAAATTTTCCGATCATTCTTCTTACAATGATTATATTCCATACTTCTAAAGCAAGATTTGTCATAATTTTTTCTCTTTCTTCAATTGATTTAGAAGTCTAGTGTATTAAATAGTTTCAAATTTTTAACAGATCGATCTATCTGGCTATTCTTTCTACTAGGATAAAAAATTTGAGCTTAAATATTCAGCATAAATCCGAGGAGTCTTTTGACAACCCCAATAATTCAAAGTTATTCTAGATATTTTTTTAGCTGCCTAAAAAAAATCGGCTAAGATTTTTTCTTTGATTTTCTCAAACATTTTTTCTGAGAAGACTTTTTGCTTTTTTCTTTCCTCTTTCTTTTAAACTTTTGCCTCTGCTGAGTTACTTCCGGAGGAGGACCGTAATCTCCTCTTGAAAAATAAATTCGTTCTACTTGATGTTGTGGCTCAACCTCAATCCAGAGACGGGCACCACCTGCTTGAGTTCTATTAGGTTGGTGTGGCTGATAAACAATTTGGCAAGGTCCGTTAATTTTTAGGGCGTGGCAATAATCTTTTTTATCTCCCACTTTTACGGCAACTGCTGGATAAGAAGTTCCGTTATCTCGGTTATAGTCAATAGTATTTCGCAAAACATGAACAAAAGTATTCCCTGTACGTTCAGCCTTGTTCCAAGTTCCTTGAGGGCCGTGACGACTAGGTATAATTTCTGGCACTCCTCGACTATTAAGAGGAATCATCCACAGTCTTTTAAGCTTGTAAGCTCCTACTACTCTATCTTGTTGGAGTAGTATTCGCAGTCTACCTGGTGATATATTGAGTAAAAATGCTGCTTCTGTTGTACGAACTTCTGTAGTCATAACTAGATCGTTATAGTATTGATATCTAATTTATATTTTATAGTATATTTTTGAGTCTATTCAGATAAGTATACATGAAAATGGCTTATGGTTAAAGTAAAATCATAGCCCAAATCACCAACGCCAATTTTCTCTTGTAGGAGTAGGTTTAAAAATAATCTTTACATCTTCAACAAAAGAAAAAAATCAAAACCTCCTCCCACAAAAAAAATAACTATCCTAAACTTTTGCCACTTCAGCAAACCTAATCTTCAAATAATCATCCTCCATTTTTGCCCCCGCAGGTTGCAACGCTGCTAAAGCTTGAGGCAAAACTAAATTCCGACGATGATTACCAATTCTAATATTCAACTCATCCCCAGTTTTATTCAATTGAATTTTCTCTTTAGGAATTCCAGGCAAATATAATTCCAAATTATAATTACCCTTCTCTTGCACTACCTTAACAGTATTTTCCTTATAATAAACCTGACTAGGATCTTCATCGCCATAAAGAGTTTCTTTCAACCTTTCCAAAGCAGCCAAACCACACATTTCCTCAGAATAAAGAGGTACTTCCTTCACAGGCAAAGGTCTAAAATTATCGTGAATTTCTTGCCTATATTGCTGTTGATTTTCCTTCCACTTTTTAAAGAAAGGATCAGTTACAGAATCAGGAATAATCCGATTAGCTACTACTAAATCTGTAGAAACATTATACAAACTTAAATAAGCATGAGCGCGTAAAGATTCCTTAATTACCATCTTCTCCGGATTAGTAACTAACCGCACAGAAGTCTGAGTATTATCAGTTAAAACCTTTTCCAAAGCCTCAATTTGTTCATAAAATTCATAAGGAGCATCCATAACTTCCTTATCAGGCAAAGAAAAACCAGTAATAGGTTTAAAAATAGGTTCAAAAAGAGGTCTTAAAGCTACCGACATTCCCTGCAAAGGTTTATAAAACTTCCTCATATACCAACCCCCCACTTCCGGCAAACTCAAAAGTCGTAAAGCAGTACCAGTCGGAGCAGAATCAATAATTAAAACATCATATTCCCCCTCATCATAGTGCCGCTTCATCCGCACCAAACCAAAAATTTCATCCATTCCCGGCAAAATAGCCAACTCCTCAGCTTGCACGCCATCCAAACCTCGCGCCTGCAAAACCTGAGTAATATAACGCTTTACAGCTCCCCAGTTTCCCTCCAACTCCATCAAAGCATCCAACTCAGCACCCCAAAGATTTTCCCTAACCTTCCGAGGTTCGTGGCTCATTTCCATATCAAAACTATCTGCTAGAGAGTGAGCTGGATCGGTGCTGAGAACCAAAGTTTTATGGCCCAACTCCGCACAACGTAATCCTGTTGAGGCAGCCACTGATGTTTTACCAACCCCACCTTTTCCCGTCATTAATATTACGCGCATTAATTACTTAACCTTTTCTGAGAAATTTTTACATATCTTAAACTTTAGCATTTATTTACTTTTCCAGAATCTAATAGTTTTTAGGATATTTTTCCATATCACAATTATTTTTTTTTGTCAATATATTTATGATTGTGAAAAATTAAGCTGAGAATTATTGACCAAAAAATAAAGTCTCAAGTCTCCCTTTTCAAGGGAATAAAAAATATTCGATTCAGTATTCAAGCATAGGCTTCAATCAGAGGTACTGTTAACTCATAACTAATAGAGTTGTTTGGAAATAAAAATTTAAAATGCTCAAAAGCTTGCTATATAAGGGTTTCATAATTTTAGATATTAAATGCACTGTAGGCCTTTACTGATAAGGGTTTTAGCCATTTTTTGTGCTTAATTCCCAACAACTCTAATAACTGAAATAACACTATTTCATTTGAAAAAGCTGTTTTAAAACATCTAGTCGAGAAATATCCCAATAGTCAATATGACTATTAATCAATCCATTTGTATCAAGTTTCAATTCACTCCATCCTGGTATTGCCATTCGAGGTTTCCAAGGAGCAGGCGCTGTCCAACTAAGTGTCCAACGGGTTTTAATCACATTTCCCGATTGACTAATGTCGTGCAACTCAAGTTGAATATTATTAAACCAATTGCCCATAAAACCGATCATTTTTTGATAACGGTTTATACCTCGAAATTTATTTAATGGGTCTTCAAAATAAACATTTTCTGCGTAAATACTGTAAGTTTGGTCAGCCGGAAATTTTTGATAATCTTGTTTAAGTATTGAAATAATATCCATTTTGTTTCTTGCTTCTTTTTTTGTTCCTTATTAATTATCAATTATCCATTATAAATTATTCATTAACTTCAGACCATAAACGCTCTAATTGATAACGCCAAGCTGCCAAAGTTTTTTCCCGGTATTCTGAATTCATATCTATTTCACCCATTAAACCTTCTGCATAAAAACGTTCTAAAGTTTGTATAGTTGCCTCTACAGTTTGTCCTTGGAGTTTTGCTGCTTTAATTACTTGGCAAATCCGATTTTCTATTACCTCATTAAAATAACCAGATATACCTTGTTCTTTCAAATCAAGTAATCTTTGAATACCTGCACTAAAATCTTCCACTGTTAATGTAGAAAAATTATACTGAAATTACTCCCCAAAGAACATTTTCATATATGGCATAACGAGTTTATAAAGTCACATCAAAGTTAGCTTCAAGTAATTTATCAAAAAATGGTTGAGCATCTTCTTTAGGAGCAATAGGTATTAATATTCTGAGCCAAGTTTCGTCGTCTGAGATAAGAACTAAAAGTCGAAACTTATCTCTTTCTATTTGCCATGAATTAGGTGATGGAGTTTCAACAGATTCTCCAAATATATTTGTTAGTGTTTGAGTAATTTCTAATAAATTCATCGGTATATAAATTAAGTCAGGATTAGCTAAAAATCAAATAATTTTTAGCTAATTCAAATGTACTTGTAAAAGTCAAAATTGAGATATCCAACTAATTCAATGATAAACCCCCAGACTTTAACCGGGGGTTCTTTAGCTAATAGGAAATAGTTTGCATTTACATCCCTATTGCGATCGCTACTTGTCTAAATGAAGGAACCACTAAATTTTTAGTTCATCCATTCTAGAACAGCTTCTTCCTTAGTATTAGTACGACGTTCTGGAGTTTCACGAGTGAACTTCATGTGAATAGAGCGGTTTTGTTCACCATCAACTGCTACTGCCATGATTGGATAATCAATTAAACCATCAGGGAAAGCCATCTGGAAGCGGAATGTACCATCGGGGTTTAGTTTAATTGGTCGTCCACCAATAGTCACAGTAGCATCAGGTTCAGTTGCACCGTGGATAATAAGTTCAGCATCAGCAACTAACCAGAATTTGCGGGGGCGAACTGGTGGCATGGAAGCAGCAACGCCTGACATATTCATGCCTACCCCTGACATACTCATGCCCATACCGGAAGTAGTTAACCCTACCCCTGACATACTCATGCCCATACCGGAAGTAGTTAACCCTACCCCTGACATACTCATGCCTACACCGGACATTCCCATGCCCATACCGGAAGTAGTTAACCCTACACCTGACATACTCATGCCTACACCGGACATTCCCATGCCAATACCGGAAGTAGTTAACCCTACCCCTGACATTCCCATGCCTACACCGGACATTCCCATGCCAATACCGGACATTCCCATGCCAATACCGGAAGTAGTTAACCCGACACCTGACATACTCATGCCAATACCGGAAGTAGTTAACCCTACCCCTGACATTCCCATGCCGACACCTGACATACTCATGCCAATACCGGAAGTAGTTAACCCTACCCCTGACATTCCCATGCCAATACCAGAAGCAGTTAAACCTACACCAGAAGTAGTTAACCCTACCCCAGAAGTAGTTAACCCTACCCCTGACATTCCCATGCCTACACCAGAAGTAGTTAACCCTACTCCCGACATTCCCATGCCCATACCAACACCAGAAGTAGTTAACCCTACTCCCGACATTCCCATGCCTACACCAGAAGCAGTTAACCCTACTCCCGACATTCCCATGCCCATACCGGAAGCAGTTACACCTATACCTGACATAGTTTGACCAACACCAGAAGCAGTTAACCCTACACCGGACATTCCCATGCCAATACCAGAAGCAGTTAACCCTACACCGGACATTCCCATGCCAATACCGGAAGCAGTTAACCCTACTCCCGACATTCCCATGCCTACACCAGAAGCAGTTAACC